>JAYVCN010000280.1:0-3761 GCA_043749875.1 Candidatus Eiseniibacteriota bacterium
GTCCTCTCCGGTGTGGTCGAAGAACAGCTCGGCGTGGACCGTGCCGCGGTTCACGAACGTCGCCGCCATCTCCCAGTACGAACTCGCCATGCGGAACCAGCGGTCTTCATCCGAGTGCGACAGGTAGCGCGACTTCACTTCCGCCCAGGTCGTGGCCTTGAACTCGGTCAGCAGCCACTTGCGCGCCTGGCGCAGTTCGGGCTCGCGGCGGATCTCGTACAGGTGCAGCAGCAGCTCGGCGTCAGCGGGCGTGGGCTTGGCCATGGACTCTCCCGGGTGAGTGAGTGGGGCGGATGCGGTTCATTCCGGCTTCCATTCGGGAATGCGGCCTGGCGTCCACGCTGCGCCCGCGGCTTCGGCCTTGTCGCCGAGCACGTGCAGCGCGCCGAGCGTGCCGCGCAGGTCGGCGATGACGCGCGCGAGCGAGTTGGACGCGATCTCGTAGGCCCGCTTGTGCGTGGCGGTGGGCGCGCTGGTCGAGGTCCAGCTGCCCCCCACCACGCGGTCGACTCGGTCCGAGAGCGACGGCGGTGTGGGCTCGTCGTGGCGCCGGATCTCGGCATCGCCATTGAGCGTGATCGAGATGCCGCGCAGTCTGTCAATCGCCTGCGCCGCTTCGGCGCGCAGGCCGAGCGCCGCCGCGGACGGGGCATCGTCGAGCGCCTTCTTCAAGAGCTGCGCGATCGTCTGCGCATCACCCAGCACGCGTTGCGTGCCCGACAGCACGCGTTCGAGTTTCGCGACCTTACCCTGGAACTCGGCCAGTGCGGCCCGGTCGGCGGCCGGCAGCACGGTGTTCTGGAGCGCTTCGCACACGAAGCTCTGCGGCTCGCCCAGGTTCGTGACCACACCGCGTACTCGCTTGGCCAACTGCACGCGGTAGCTGCCCGGCGCCACGAGCGGACCGCCATCGGCTGCCCCGTCATCGAAATCGCCGCGCACACGCGGCTCCAGGGATGCAGGTGCGGGGTCGGGCCGGCGGAAGTCCCAGCTCACCCGATGGAACTCGGCGGTCGCGGGTTCGACCAGGCGGCGCACGACGTTGCCCTGCGCGTCACTCACCGTGAGCAGTATGGTGGGAGCTTCTTCACGTTCCTCCGCGCGCACGCTGTCCCATTCCGGGTAGAAGGTGTCCGCCCCCGACTTCTTCACGTCCTTCTCTTTCTCGCGCCGCTGGTCCTTGAGCGACTTATAACCGTCCTTCAAGTAATACGTGAACCTGGCGCCGGGGGGCGGGTTCTCGCCGACGAAGTAGCGGTCGCCCTGTTCGGCCTTACCCGCGCCGCCTAGTGGCGAGGCCTGTACGTAGAGCAGGCTTTTTCGCACGGGCAACAACGTGGCTTCCTGCGTCAGCTTCGCCTCGGTATCCAGGATGCGAAGCGGCGACAGGTCGTCGAGGATGTAGAAGCCGCGTCCGAACGTGGCCAGCACAAGATCATCGTCGCGCCGCTGGATGGTCACGTCGCGGATGCACTGGATGGGCAGGTTGCCATTCAGCTTGATCCACGTCTTGCCGCCGTTCGGGGTGAAGAACAACCCGAACTCGGTGCCCGCGAACAACAGGTTCTGGTCCTTCGTGTCCTGCACGAAGCTGTACACGGTCGCGTTCGCGGGCAGGTCGCCGGCGATGTTGCTCCAGCTCCTGCCCAGGTCGTTGCTCTGCAGCACGTAGGGCTTGAAGTCGCCCATCTTGTGGCGATCGAACGTGGCGTACACGGTGCGCTTGTCGAACCGCGATGCCACCACGCGCGACACGTACGCGAATTCGCCGACGCCAGGGAACGAGTCCTGCTTCCGCCACGTTGCGCCGGCGTTCTCGCTCACCTGCACCAGCCCGTCATCGGTGCCCACGTACAAGAGGCCTTCCTGAAGCGGAGATTCATCGAGCGCGACAATATTGCCGTAGAAGCTCGTGGACGCGTTCTTGGCGATGGCGTCGATGCTCCAGACGCGGCCCATCACCTTGAGCCGGTTGCGATCCAGTTGGCGCGTGAGATCGGGGCTCACCGGCTTCCACGCGTCGCCGCGATCGTCGGTGCGATAGAGGCGTTGGGATGCAAAATAGAGTCGAGTGTGCGAGAACGGGCTCACGATGAGCGGGCTGTCCCAGTTCCAGTGGCTGCCAGGCTCGCCCGGCTCGGGTTGCGGCTGGATGTCGACGCGCTCGCCGCTCTTCCTGTCGAACCGGAATAATTCACCGTGTTGGTACTGCCCGTATGCGACGTTCGGGTCGGTCGGGTCCACACGCGGCTGGAAGCCGTCGCCGCCCACCACCGTCCACCAGTCCGAGTTGCGGATGCCGTTGTCGTTGTTCGTCCTAGACGGCCCGCCCCAGGTGGCGTTGTCCTGCGTGCCGCCATAGACGTTGTAGAACGGCGTGTCGTTGTCCACGTCCACTTTGTAGAACTGGGTGATCGGTAGGTTGGGGAAGTAATTCCACGTCGTGCAGCGGTCGAAGCTCTCGTACAGCCCGCCGTCACAGCCCACGAGCAGGTGGCGTGAGTCGTCCGGGTCCACCCACACCAGGTGATTGTCCACGTGCTTGTGCGCCTCGCCGGCGCGGCGCCAGGTCCTGCCACCGTCGTCGGACGTTTGCAGGAACGTGTCGATCATGTACAGCCGCCCCTTGACCGAGGGATCGGCGAACAGTTCCTGGTAGTACTGCGGGCTCGACGACAGGTAGCCGTTCAGCTTCTCCCAGTTGGCACCGCCGTCGCTGTAGCGATACGTGCCGCGCTGGTCGGACGCGGCCTCGATCGTGGCTACGATGACGTCGCGCTCGGGCGCCGGGACCACGAGACCGATGCGGCCCATGTCGTCGGCGGGCAGGCCGTTCGTGAGCTTCTTCCACGTCTCGCCGGCATCCGTGCTCTTGTAGATGGCCGAACCCGGGCCCCCGTCGATCAGCGTCCAGACTTTTCGGTGCCGCTGGTAGGTGCTGGCGTACAGCACGTTCGCGTCGTGCGGATCGAGGTGGACCTCGTTCGCCCCCGTCCACTCGTCGACCTTCAGCACCTGTTTCCATGTCCTGCCGCCGTCGACGGTCTTATACACGCCGCGATCGCCACCCGCGGCCCACAGCGGACCCTGTGCCGCGACCCAGACGATGTCCGGGTTGGTCGGGTGGACGACGATGCGACCGATGTGCTCGCTCGCCTTGAGCCCCATGTTGGTCCAGCTCTTGCCACCGTCCTCGGAGCGGTACACGCCATCGCCCCAGCCGACGCTGCGCTGGCTGTTGTTCTCACCCGAACCCACCCACACCGTGAGCGGGCGCGACGGTGCCACCGTGACGCAACCGATGCTCGCGGTAGCCTGCTCGTCGAACACGGGCGTGAACGATGTGCCGGCGTTCGTGGTCTTCCACACGCCACCATAGGCGGACGCCACGTACCAGACGCTCTTGTCGCGTGGATCCACGGCCAGGTCCACGACGCGACCCGAGGTCACGGCCGGGCCGATGGAGCGGAACTTGAGCCCGCCGAACGTGGCCGCGCTGAGCTTGCCCGCCGGCTTGGCGGGGGACTTCGCGGCGGGCTTCGTTTCGGGTTTTGCGGTCGGCGCGGGTGCAGCCATCGCCACCGCGGACGCGAGCACGAGTCCGAGCAGCGTGAACGGGATGCGCTTCATGGCAGAGATCCTGTGAGAGGGGTCGGGTGCGGCGGTCGGCTGCGCGCGGACAGGCGTGCGATGCCAAGAAGCCCGCAGTGGAACGCAGGCCGGCGCCGGGTGTCAATCGAATGCCGGGGCACACTCCCGAG
>JAYVCN010000281.1:0-5931 GCA_043749875.1 Candidatus Eiseniibacteriota bacterium
CGCTTCCTTCTGCTTGCCACGTTTGGGCTTGGATTCGGTGCCCGCCTCGGCCTCCGCCTCGGCGTCGGCGTCGGACTGCTTCTTCTTCCGGGCTGACTTCTCGCCCGCCTGCGCCAGTGCCTTCGCCTCGGCCGCCTCGGTGCGCGCCGCGCGCTCCTGCTCCTTCTGCTCGACGCTCTTCACCAGCTCCAGGTAGGCCGTCTCGCCCGCGTCCCCGAGCCGGTGTCCGATGCGGATGATGCGCGTGTAGCCGCCGTTTCGCTCGCTGTACCACGGCGCGATCGTGGAGAACAGCTTCACGACGATCTCCGGCTTCATGATGTAGGCCGCCGCGTGACGACGCGCGGCGAGGTCGCCCTGCTTGCCGAACGTGATCATCCGCTCGGCGTAGCGCCGCGTCTCCTTGGCCTTCGCGACAGTCGTCTCGATGCGCTCGTATTGGAACAGGGCCGTCACCAGGTTGCGCAGCAGCGCGCGCCGGTGCTCGCTCTTGCGTCCGAGCTTGCGATGGTCTTTGCGGTGTCTCATGGGTCTGCGCTTCCTCTCGTCGCCAGTGCGGTGCCCCGGGCCCGAGCGCGAGTCACTCGCACGCGGGGCGGCCGGAGCCCTCGGGCGCTAGACTTCAGCCCTCGCCGCGGGCTTCGACTCGTAGAACGGGCTCACGTCCATGCCGAAGTGCAGCCCCATCTCGGCGAGGATGTCTTGAATTTCCTTCAACGACTTGCGGCCGAAGTTGCGGAACTTGAGCATCTCCGCCTCGCCCTTCTGCACCAGCTCGCCGATGGTCTTGATCTCCGCGGCACGCAGGCAGTTGCTGGAGCGGACCGACAGTTCCAGCTCTTCGACACTCTTATCCAGAAGCTTGCGCTTGCGGACGAGGTCCTCGTCCACCGTGGCCTCTTCCTCCTGCTGCGGCTCCTCCTCGAAGCTGATGAGCAGGCTGAAGTGGTCACGCAGGATCTTCGACGACATCGAGACCGCGTCGTTCGGCAGGATGCTGCCGTCCGTCCACACCTCGAGTGTCAGCTTGTCGAAGTCGATGCGCTGGCCGAGGCGGGTGGCCTCGACCGTGTAGTTCACCTTGGTCACGGGCGAGAACAGCGAGTCGATCGGGATGACGCCGATCGGCCGGTCGGTCGAAGAGTGCTGGTCGGCCGACACGTAGCCGCGGCCACCATTGATCTCGACCTCCATGCGCAGGTCACCGTCGCGATTCAGCGTCGCCAGGTGCAGGTCCTTGTTGAGCACCTCGACCTCGGCGTCAACTTGTAAGTCGCCCGCACGCACCTCACCCTTGCCGCGCATCTCGAACACGCCCTTCTTGGGCCCGTCGCCGAACAGTTTGAGGCGCACCTGCTTCAGGTTCAGCACGATCTCGGTGACGTCCTCGATGATGCCCGGCAGCGTTGAGAACTCGTGCAACACACCCTCGATGCGAACCGACGTGATCGCGGCGCCCTGCAGCGACGACAGCAGCACCCGACGCAGCCCGTTGCCGAGCGTGGTGCCGAAGCCGCGCTCGAGCGGATCGAGCGTGAACTTGCCGTACCGCTCCGTGTTCGCCGGATCGGCGGTGAGCCCCTTCGGCATCTGGAGATTCTTCCACTTCATCTTCAAGCCTCCCGTATGGGAAAGGCGATCGTCACTTCGAGTAGAGCTCGACGATCAGCTGTTCATTGATCGGCACGCCGATGGACGCGCGCGTCGGCACGTGCAGGACGCGACCCGAGAGCTGCTCGGGGCGCAGTTCCAGCCAGTCCGGCACGCCCTGTCCCTTGCGGGACTCGAGCGATTGCTTGATCACCACCATCTCGCGACTCTTGTTGCGGACCTGCACCTCGTCACCCGGACGAACCTGGAACGAGGGAATATCCACGCTGCGCCCGTTCACCGTGAAGTGACCGTGGCGCACGATCTGGCGTGCAGCGCTGCGCGACGCCGCCAGTCCGAGGCGGAACACGACGTTGTCCAGGCGCCGCTCCAGCATCTGCAGCAGCAGCTCTCCGGTCACGCCCTTGGCCTCGCTCGCCTTGGCGAACGTGTGCCGGAACTGCCGCTCGAGCAGGCCGTAGATGCGGCGGGCCTTCTGCTTCTCGCGCAGCTGGGTGCCGTAGTTCGTCTCCTTGGCGCGCCGGCTCTTGCCGTGCTCACCCGGGGCGTAGCCCCGGCGCTCGAACGCGCACTTGTCCGTCAGGCATCGGCTGCCCTTCAGGAACAGCTTCATCCCCTCACGCCGGCAGAGCCGGCATCGGGCATCGTGATAGACCGCCATGCTCGGGTTCTCCTAGACGCGGCGCCGCTTGGGAGGGCGGCAACCATTGTGCGGGATGGGTGTGACGTCCTTGATGGCGGAGATCTCGAGTCCCGCCACCTGCAGCGAACGAATGGCGGCTTCGCGACCGGCGCCGGGGCCCTTGACCCACACCTCGACGCGCTTGAGACCCATCTGGATGGCGTCGCGCGCGCTGGCCTCGGCGGCCATCTGCGCCGCGAACGGGGTGCTCTTGCGAGAACCCTTGAACCCGGCCTTGCCGGCGCTGCCCCAGCTGATCACGTTGCCGTCGGTATCGGTGATCGTGATGATCGTGTTGTTGAAGCTCGCCTGCACGTGGGCCACACCATTCGTGCCCACCTTGCGGTCGCGCTTCTTGGCCTTCTTGACGTCTGCCACGCAAAACCTCCTGCCCGGGCGCGTGAGCGCCTGGCGCGATCAACCCTTCTTGCCTGCCTTCACCTTCTTGCCGCCGACCGCCATCTTCTTCGGACCCTTCCGGGTACGCGCATTCGTCTTGGTGCGCTGCCCGTGCACCGGCAGGCCGCGGCGATGCCGCAGTCCCCGGTAAGCGCCGATATCCATGAGGCGCTTGATATTCATGGCGTGCTCGCTGCGGAGCGCGCCCTCCACCTTGTGCTCACGCTCGATGAGCGTGCGCAGCTTGCCGGCATCCTCGTCACTCAGCGCCTTGACGCGGGTGTCGGGGCTGACGCCGGCCTTCTCGAGCAGGCGCTTCGCCGTGGTCGGGCCGATGCCGAAGATGTACGTGAGCGCGACTTCGATGCGCTTTTCCATCGGGAGATCGATGCCTGCGATGCGTGCCACCGGTGTTCTCCTCTCAGCCCTGACGCTGCTTGTGCCGCGGATTGCGGCTGCAGATCACACGAATGACGCCCTTGCGACGCACCACCTTGCAGTGCTCGCAGATCTTCTTCACGGACGCACGAACCTTCATGAGTACTTCTCCCTTCTGCTTGCGGCGGACCCTGACCCTACTTGTACCGATACACGATCCGGCCGCGGGACAGGTCGTAGGGGGACATCTCCACCGTGACCTTGTCGCCCGGCAGGATCTTGATGAAGTGCATCCGCATCTTGCCCGAGATGTGGGCCAGCAACCGGTGGCCATTCTCCAGCTCCACGCGAAACGTCGCGTTCGGGAGCGCCTCGACCACGGTGCCTTCGACCTGGATGCCTTCTTCCTTCGCCAAACGGATCCTTTCCTACTGCTCGTCCGGGAGCACCGACAGGATCTCGGGACCTTCCGGACCCACTGCCACGGTGTGCTCGAAGTGCGCCGACCATCGGCCATCCTTCGTCGCCACCGTCCAGCCGTCGGGCCGCGTCACGACCGCGAACCCTCCCGCATTCACCATCGGTTCGATCGCCAGCACCTGGCCGACGAACAACCGCGGTCCCTTCCCCGCCGGTCCGTGATTCGGGACCGCCGGTTCTTCGTGCATCTCGCGCCCGATGCCGTGCCCGACGAGGTCGCGCACGACCGAAAAGCCGTGCCGTTCGACGTGGCGCTGCACCGCGTGCGAGATGTCGCCCACCCGGTTCCCCGCGCGGGCTTCCGCGAGGCCCAGGTGCAGGGCCTCCTCGGTCACTCGCATGAGGCGGCTGGCGTCCTCGGACACCGCGCCGACCGCGAAGGTCATCGCCGCATCTCCGTACCAGCCGTGCAACTCGCTTCCCACGTCGATCCCGACGATGTCGCCCTCCTCGAGCGCCCTCGAACCCGGGATCCCGTGCACCACTTCCTCGTTGATCGAAGGACAGATTGCAGCCGGAAACCCGCGGTAGCCCTTGAACGCCGGCCGCGCGCCGTGGTCACGGATGACCGCTTCGGCGAGACGGTCCAGCTCGGCCGTGGTGATGCCCGGGCGAATGGCCCGGCCCAGTTCCCGGAGCGTCCGCGCGACGATGTGCGCCGCCGCACGGATGCCTTCGATCGTGTCCTCCTGCCGGGCGACTCCCATCGCGTCAGCGGGCCACGGCTGCGGTCAGCGCGCCGTAGACCTCGTCCAATGCTCCGGTGCCGCCCACTTCCTGCAACCGCCCCTGCCCGCGGTAGTAGTCCGCGAGTGGAGCCGTCTGCTCCCGGTACACCCCCAGCCGGCGCTTCACCGTTTCCACGGTGTCGTCCTCCCGCTGTCCGAGCGCTGTCACGGGATGGTCGTCGCAATGACGGCCGTCCCGCGACGGCGCGCTGATCGCGTTGTAGACGCGACGGCACACCGGACATTCCCATCGAGCACTCAAGCGGCGGACCAGTTCCGCGTCCGGCGCCGTGAGAGCCACCACCACATCCAAAGCCTTGCCGCGTTCCTCGAGGAACGCGTCGAGCGCGTCCGCCTGAGGAATGGTCCGCGGGAACCCGTCCAGCACGAAGCCCCGCTGGGCGTCGGGCTCGAGCGTGCGCTCGCGCACCAACCCGATCATCACCGGATCGGGAACCAGCAAACCGTGATCGATCAAATCCCGGGCCTGGGCCCCGAGCGGCGTCCCGCGCGCGATCGCGTCGCGCAGCATGTCGCCGGTCGAGATCAGAGCCCACCCGCGATGGCTCGCGAGCCGGCGCCCCTGGGTCCCCTTGCCTACGCCGGGCGGGCCCAGCAGCACCACCTGCATGTCACATCCGAGAGCGACCGCGTATGCGGCCGCGCTTCACGAACCCTTCGTAGTGGCGCATGAGCAGGTGCGATTCCACCTGCTGCAGCGTGTCGAGTGCGACCCCCACCACGATGAGCACGCTGGTTCCGCCGAAACCGACGGCCGGAACCTTGAACATCGCAATGACCACGTCCGGCAGCACCGCGACGGCCGCGAGGAAGAACGCGCCGGGCAGGGTGATGCGTGTCAGCACGCGGTCGATGTATTCCGCCGTGTGGCGACCCGGGCGGATGCCCGGGATGAAGCCGCCGTACTTCCGCATGTTCTCCGCCAGATCGTTCGGATTGAGCACGACGGCGGTGTAGAAGTAGGTGAAGAAGATGATGATGATGGCGTACATCACGTTGTAGAGCCAGCCATACGGATTGAACCACTGCGCCAGCCCGGACAGCGGCGAATCCGGCGGCACGAAGCCGGCGACCGTCGTGGGCAGGATCATGATGCTCGAGGCGAAGATGATCGGAATCACGCCCGCCGTGTTCACCCGCAGCGGGATGTGCGTGCTCTGGCCGCCGTACATCTTGCGCCCGACCATGCGCTTGGCATACTGGACCGGGATCTTGCGCGTCGCCTGCGTCATCACCACGACCGCCGCGATCACCAGCACCATGAGCGCCGCGATGATGACGATCTGGATCACGCCGAGGCTGCCGGCCCGCACGCTGTCGAACGCCTGCATGACGCGGTTCGGCACGCCACCCAGGATGTTCACGAAGATGATGAGCGAGATACCGTTGCCGATCCCGAACTCGGTGATCTTCTCGCCGAGCCACATCACGAGGATCGTGCCGGTGGTCTGCGTGACGATGGTGGCCAGGAAGAACGTCACGCCCGGATCGGGCACCACCGTGAGCCCCTGCGAAGCGCCGAGGTTCACGAGGAAGATGCTGTAGGCATAGGATTGCACGACCGAGATGAGCACCGTGCCGAAGCGCGTGTACTGCGTGATCTTCTTCTGGCCCTCTTCGCCCTCTTTGCGC
>JAYVCN010000282.1:0-5187 GCA_043749875.1 Candidatus Eiseniibacteriota bacterium
CCGGGGGGCCCGAGAGGAGGCAGTCTACTTGCACGGCGACGGACTCCGGCACGCCTTCAAGCAGCCGGCAGCGGAACTCGCATGCAGCTCTCGAAGCCACTAGCGAAGCAGCCGCAGCGCATTGAGAATCACGAGCAGCGACGCCCCCATGTCCGCCGCGATCGCACTCCACAGAGTCGCCCGGCCGGCGAATGCCAGAATGACGAACACCAGCTTCACGAGCAGCGAGAAGCCGATATTCTGACGCATGATTGCCACGGTTCGTCGCGAGTGCCGGATGAGCCACGGCAGCTTCGAGAGGTCGTCCGACATCAACGCCACGTCGGCGGTCTCGATCGCGGCATCGCTGCCCGCCGCTCCCATTGCGATACCGAGCGTGGCGGTCGCCATTGCGGGCGCGTCGTTCACTCCGTCCCCGACCATGGCCACCGTGTCGTGCCGATTGACCAGCTCACGTATGGCCGCCACCTTGTCCTCGGGCAGGAGCTCCGAGCGTGCTTCATCGAACCGGAATGCGTTGCTCACGGCCTCGGCCGTGCCTCGATTGTCGCCGGTCAACAGGACCAGCCGCCGCACCCCGAGGCGCCGTAATTCCTCGAGCACTCCCCGGATCTCGGGACGAGGTCGGTCCGCCAGCGCGATGACTCCGCACACGTGCTGCTCGTTCCCTACGACCACGACCGAGCTGCCGTAGCCCGATAGCCGCTCGATCAGCTCGTGAACGTCGGGTGCTTCCTGCCCGCGTTCCTCGAGATATCGCTGCGACCCGACCCAGAACTCCCGGCCATCGATGCGGCCGGTCGCGCCCTTGCCCGGGCGCAGCAGCACGGCCTCGGCGGGAGTCGCGGTGATGCCCTGCTCGTGCGCGTAGGCCAGAACGGCTCGGGCCAGCGGATGGGTGGAGCGACCCTCGACGGCGACGGCCCGCTCGATGAGTTCGCGCTCGCTGTGGCCGTTGAGCGGAACGACGGACGCCACTTCGAGTCGTCCCTCGGTGACGGTCCCGGTCTTGTCGAAGGCGATCACGTTCAGGCGCGCAGGGATCTCGAGAAAGCGTCCGCCCTTCACGAGCACCCCGGCGCGAGCAGCTGAAGCGAGGGCCGCAACGATGCTGACCGGAGTCGAGATCACGAGTGCGCAGGGGCAGGCAATGACCAGCAGCACCAGCGATCGGTAGAACCACACGTCCCACGAGCCCATGGCGAGCAACGGCGGCAACAGACAGAACGCGAGTGCGAGCAGCATGACCGCCGGTGTGTAGCGGCGCGCAAAGCCTTCGACCCACAGCTCGGTGGCACCGCGTTTGGATTGCGCGTCGCGGACGAGCCGGATGATTCTGGCCAGC
This sequence comes from Candidatus Eiseniibacteriota bacterium, assembly GCA_043749875.1. GTDB lineage: Bacteria > Eisenbacteria > RBG-16-71-46 > RBG-16-71-46 > RBG-16-71-46 > JAIOPA01. Next base: position 1,346 of record JAYVCN010000282.1, read on the forward strand.
GTCGTGTCACCCGCTGGCCGAGTGCTGCGGATCTCGAGCGCGCCGTCTCCATTGATGGATCCAGCGAACACATCCGAGCCGCGTTCCTTGAACACCGGCACGCTCTCACCGGTGATGGGGGCCTGATTGACGGCGCTGCTGCCCGCTGCGACGACGCCGTCCAGCGGCACGTGCTCGCCGGGACGCACGATGAAGCTCGAGCCGATGGGCACTGCTTCGATCGGACGAGTCTCCTCCCCGGCAGGCAGCTTCAAGCGTGCGGTGGGCGGGCTCAGGTCGAGGAGCGCCGTCACCGCGCGCCGGGCGCGGCCGATGCTCCAGGCCTCGAGCGCCAGCGAGAGGGCGAACAGGAATGCAACGGAGGAGGCCTCGAACCACTCTCCCAGCATGACCGCCCCCATGATGGCGACCATCATCAGCAGATTCATGTCAGGGCGGAGACGGATGGCTGAGATCCACGCCTTGCGGATCACGAATCGAGCGCCACAAACGATTCCCACCGCGTACAGGCCGACGGCAACGACCGGCACCGCGTGGCCCTGGGCGAGTCCCTCGCGCCCGAGCGCCTGCAGTGGGCCGCCGGCAAGCACAGCGTGGGTCACGAAGCCGGCGACCGCGAAGCTGCCGCTCAGGAGCGCAAACAGATTCCGCTCTCGCCGATCATCGTGCAGTTGGAGTCCGCTCGTGGGCCGCGACTCGTCGACGATCTCCGCTCGCATGCCGGTGCGGGCAATCGCCTCGATGATCGTGCCGGCGGGGATTTCGGCGTCCACCGTCATCGTGCCAGCCAGGATGTCGAACGACAGGCGGCCCTCGCCGCCGGCCACGGGTCCGACCTCGCGGCGCAGCGCAGCCACCTCCTCGGCGCAGTCGAGGCCGTGGACCTTGAGTCGCAGCGGGCCCATCATCTCATGCTTTCACACGACATCGGCTGGAGCCTGGCCACATTCGGCGGCTCCGTCCCCGCGTTCGACCTGGATGGTCGTGTGTTCGATCCCGAATCGGGAGTGAAGCTCCCCACAGATCTGCGCCATCGCGTCGTCATGGATGACTTTCTCTGGCACGACGAGATGCACGGTCAAGGCAGTCTCGGTCGTGCTCATCGCCCAGACGTGCAGATCGTGCACAGTGATCACTCCGGGGAGCTGTTCCAGATAGCGTTGGATGGCCGGGAGATCGGTGCCCTCGGGCACGGCGTCCATGGCCAGTCGCATGGACTCCTTCAGCAGGCTCCACGTGCCGAACACGATGACCGCCCCGACGCCCAGGCTGACGGCCGGGTCCAGCCATGACCTCCCGCTCAACTGAATCGCGATGCCGGCAAGCACAACGCCCACCGAGACGACTGCGTCGGACAGCATGTGCTGGAACGCACTGCGGATATTGATGTCGCGGTCTCTCCCCGACATGAACAGCAGCGCCGCCAGCCCGTTGACCACGATGCCGATCGCTGCAACCACCATGACCGTGCGACCTTCGACGGCGTGCGGGTGAAGCAGCCGTTGGAGCGCCTCCCACGAGATACCGCCGACGGCCACGAGCAATAGCAGCGCGTTGCTCAGCGACGCGAGAATCGAGGCGCGCCGCATTCCGTACGTGTGCCGCGCACTGGGCGGCCGTTGGCCGAGTACCAGAGCACCCCAGGACAGCCCCAGCCCGAGCACGTCGCCGAGGTTGTGTCCTGCGTCGGAGAGCAGTGCGAGCGAGTGGGCGCGCAATCCGTAGACGACCTCGACGAGTACGAACAGCACATTCAGTCCGATTCCGATCGCGAACGTCCTCGATGTCGCGGGGCCGGCGTGACTGTGGGCGTGTTGGCGCATGCGTCCTCCTGCAGCTCAAGGTCGACTGGGGGCCATACCGCATGTGGGCCGCCGACAAGCTCAACGGGCGACCCCAAATCCCTCGACGGTCGCGCAAACGCTCAGCCTCGACAGGAACGGACATGAGGAACTGACGCTCTCGCGACGGCGCAACGGAGGCGTCAGTTGCGGAGGATCGTCGTTCTGAATGGAGGAAACGCGGCGCCGAGGCCTGGCCGGTTCGCCCAGCCCGCTTGTATCGACGTCGCCCGCGGATCGGCCGCGCGCACGACTGCCAGCAGCGGGCCTGCCACGACCGGCTGGAAACCCGGTGCCGTACCATGGCCGTGTGTCTCACCCAACATCGGCGTGCCCACCGGAATGTCGACGCAGTCACGGCAGCCATTCGGAGGCATGCGAGATCCGACAAGTCCGAACTTGCCGCTGGTGGCATACGCTGCAGAATCGACACAGCGGGTCTCTCCCGCCTCGATCGCCAAATGACCGCGAGGAGCGAGACACAGCACCCCCTGGCTGGCGCTGGCCGGGACGCCGGCAAGCACAGACAGGAGCAGGTAGAGGCGAACGAGGAACTTGAGCGTGGAGCGCATACGGCGAGGAAACTAGTGGCGGGCTCGACGGCATGTCAATCGTAAGCCTGCACTCTCAATGAGACTCCTCGCGCCCCGAGTGCGGTAAGGGTGGCGCCTTGCGGACCCGATGGCTCAACAAGTACAGCACGGGAAGGGCGACCAGTGTGAGCAGGGTCGAAGAGACAATGCCACCGATGACCACGGTTGCGAGCGGCCGCTGCACCTCGGCCCCGGTCCCGGTGGCAAGTGCCATCGGTACAAACCCGAGCGCAGCCACAAGCGCCGTCATGAGGATCGGCCTCAGTCGGCGCGTGCATCCATCCAGGATGGCCAGCTCGACCTCCAGACCGTCCGCGATGCGTTGCTTGACGAAGGACAGCAGGACGAGACCGTTGAGGACCGCGACGCCGGAGAGCGCGATGAAGCCGATCCCGGCCGTGATCGAAAACGGCATGTGGCGTGCGGCCAACGCGAGCACGCCCCCGGTGAGCGCCAGAGGCACGCCGCTGAAGACCACGAGCGCATCGCTCAGTGAGCCGAAGGCAAGCACGAGGAGCGCCAGAATGAGTGCGAGCGCCATCGGCACGACGATCGCGAGACGGTTGCGGGCCGCCACGAGATTCTCGAACTGGCCGCCCCAGCCCAGCCAGTAACCGGTGGGAAGCTGGACACTCGCGTCGATGCCCCGCCGTGCCTCCGCCACGAACGAGGCGAGGTCCCTGCCCCGTACGTTCGCCTGCACCACGACGCGTCGCTTGCCGTTCTCGCGACTGACCTGGTTCGGTCCTTCCTCGAGCCGGATGTGCGCAACCGTGTTCAGCGGGACGAACTCGACGCGTGTTTCGCCCGGCAAACCCGAACCAGCGCGATGATGTCCCGGAATCGGGATCGGCAGCAGCTCGAGCGCCGCGACGTCGTGCCGCGCGGGCTCGGGCAGTCGGACGACAATGGGAAAGCGCCGATCGCCTGTGAACAGCTCGCCGGCCTGCGTGCCGCTCAGGGCGGTCCGCACGACCGATTGAACATCCGCGAGGTTCAACCCGAAGCGCGCCACCGCGTGTCGGTCGATATCGATCGCGAGCGTGGGCAGCCCCGTCACCTGCTCGACCTTGACGTCGGTGGCGCCTGGCACGGCTCGAACGACGCGGGCGATGCGATTCGCGGTCGTGAGCATCGTGTCGAGATCGTCGCCGAACACCTTGATGGCGACATCACTTCGCACGCCGGCGATGAGCTCGTTGAACCGCATCTGGATGGGCTGGGTGAACTCATACGCATTCCCCGGAAGCACCGAGAGCCGGCGCTCCATTTCCTCCACGACCTCTGCCTTTTGTCGCTTCGGATCCGGCCACTGCCGTCGGGGCTTGAGAATTACATAGGTGTCGCCCGTGCTGATCGGCATCGGGTCGTTCGCCACCTCGGCCGTGCCCAGCCGCGCGAACACCTC
>JAYVCN010000283.1:0-3052 GCA_043749875.1 Candidatus Eiseniibacteriota bacterium
ACGGGGGGAACCTCACGGTCACGAGCGACCCCGGCCGCGGCGCCACGTTTACTGTTGAGCTGCCGCTGGATCCTCAGGGAGGTACGCGATGAGCAAGGCCAATATCCTGGTGGTGGAGGATCAGGACTCCATCCGCCACTTCGTCGTCAAGGCGCTCGAGGATGAGGGTCACGTCGTGCGCGGCGTGGATTCCATCCGCGAGGCGCGCGCGGCGGTGGAGCGCGACATGCCGGACCTGGCGTTTCTTGACTTGAAGCTGCCGGACGGCAGCGGGCTCGAGCTGCTGCGTGAGATCAAGCGCATCCAGCCCGAGGTCGCGGTGGTGCTGATGACCGCGTTCGGCGAGCTGGAGACGGCCGTCGAAGCCATGAGCGCCGGCGCCTACTGGTTCATGAAGAAGCCGTTCGAACAGGAGGAGCTGCTGGCGCTGGCCGCGCGCGCGCTCGAATCGCAGAAGATGTGGCTGGAGCTGCGTCGGCTGCGCCACCAGGCGTTCGCCGACGAAGACTTCCTGCACTCGTCCAGCCCGGCCATGCAAGAGACCTACGCCATCGCCGAACAGGTCGCGCGTGGCGACACCACCAGCGTGCTGATCGAGGGCGAGAGCGGCACCGGCAAGGAGTACTTCGCCAACCTCGTCCACCGCATGAGCGCGCGCCACTCCATGCCATTTGTCGAGATCAACTGCGCAGCGATTCCCAGCGAGCTGCTCGAGTCCGAGTTATTCGGGCATGAAAAGGGCGCGTTCACCGACGCGCGGGCGCAGAAGCTGGGCATGATGGAGATGGCGAACGGCGGCACGCTGTTCCTGGACGAGATCGGGGAGCTGGCGCCGATGCTGCAGGTCAAGCTGCTGCGCGTGCTCGAGCGCCGAACGTTCCGCCGTGTCGGTGGCACCAAGGACATCGCGGTCAACCTGCGCGTCATCTCGGCCACGAACCAGGATCTCGAGAAGATGGTGCGCGAGGGCGGGTTCCGAGAGGATCTGTTCTATCGCTTGAAAGTCGTGCCGCTGCTCGTGCCGCCGCTGCGCGACCGGCGCGAGGACATCCTGCCGCTGGCGCGGCTGTTCGTGGAGCGCTTCGCCAAGCAGTTCAAGAAGCCGTTCAAGGGCATGTCCGACGGTGCCGAGCGGCTGCTGTGCGATTACCCGTGGCCGGGCAACATCCGCGAGCTGAAGAACCTCATGGAGCGCACGGTGCTGCTGGAGAACGCCGAGGTGATGGAGGCGCATCACCTGAAGCTGTCGCCGCGCAGCCGCGGGGCGGAGGAGGCCACGCTCGGCCAGCGCGTGGACGAGTCGCTGACCGGCATGATGCCGGCCTCGGGGCTGCCCTTCGAGCCGCTCGTCGAGGAACTGGAGCGAGCCTTGATACTGCGTGCGTCGTATGCTACCAAGTGGAACCAGAGCCGCACGGCGGAGCTCCTGAACTTGAAGCGCGACAAGCTCCGCTACCGCATGAAGCTCTACAACTTGCAGCCCGACGATCAGGGGCAACCCAGCCATCCGAAAACTTCAGCGCAGTGACACCAGGACCCGCGGTCCGATCGCGGTGACGCTGGCCGCGATCGCGGCCGCGGGTTTTTTGGTGTCCTCCGGCTGTGGCTATACCGCGAGCCCGGCGCTCTTGCCGCAACATCTCAAAACCCTCGCCATCCCGGTGTTCGAGAACGGCACGCCCGAGGCGCAGCTGGAACAGCAGCTCACCGACGCGGTGGTGCAGGTGTTCGTGAAGGACAACCACCTGAAGATCGTGGACGAGAAGTCCGCGAACGCCGTGGTGCGCGGGAAGGTGACGCAGTACAAGAACGCCGTGTTCGGGTTCACGAGCGCGTCGGTGTCGACGCAGTACCGGGTCACCATCGGTGTCCAGATCACGTTCAAGGACCTGGTGAAGAATCGCGAGATGTGGAGCGACGAGATCGTGAAGAGCGCGATCTACTCCGTCCAGCAGACCGCCGGGCAGGAAGCGAAGACCGAACTCGATGGACGAAAAGACGCCATCTCGAAAATCGCGGACGAAGTCCTCAGCCGCAGCGTCGAAGGCTGGTAGCGAGGTCGCTGCGCCGGTGCCTGCGGCGAAACCGGCCGCGCGTGCTGCCGCGGCGGCCAAGCCTGCACGCGCCCGGGGCGCCGTCCGCGCGAGTGCGCCCGTGGACGCGCTCGAGCTGCTCGCGCGCGTCGAGCGCGGCGACTTCCCGTCGACCGTGTACCTCGAGGGCAGCGACGAGGCCGTGAAGGCAGCGTTCCTCGCCGAGTTCCGCCGCATGTGGGCCGTCGAGGTGCCGGACGCGCCCCAGGCTCGCGTGCTGCGCCCGGACGAGCAGGACGTGGACGCCATCCTTGCCGCCTACCAGAATGTGTCGCTGTTCGCGCCGCGCGAACTCACCGTGGTGTTCGAGGTCGAGGACCTCGGCCGGAGCGAGAAGAAGGTCGCCGCACTGGCCGCAGGCATCGCGCGCCCCGCCGGCGGCGCGTGCCTCGTGCTGGTCGAGTCAGCCGCGGACAGCGTGCGAAAGACGCTCGAGCCGCTGCGCGCCGCCTGTTCTGTGCGCGTGGTCGTGGAGCCGCCGGGGGAGAGCGCGCTGCTGCTCTGGGGCCAGCGACGACTGGCGGCGGCCGGCAGCCAGGCCGAGCCCGGAGCGCTCGAGGCGCTGCTCGAGACGTGCGAACGCGATGCACTCGCGTTCCTGAACGAGGTCGGCAAGCTCGCGGTGCTGAGCGGGGCCGAGGGTCGCGTCACGCGCGCCCACGTGCAGGCGCTCACCGCTCCGCGGATCGGCGCGGACATGCCCGAGTTTCTGCTGGCCGTCGCCTCCGGCGACGCAGCGATGGCAGCGCAGCGCCTCGAGCGGCTGCTCGCGGCAGGAGAGAGCGAGGGCTCGGTGCTGTGGGCGCTCGGCCACCTCGTGAGTGCGACGCTCACGCTGTCGCAGAGCCCGTACGGCTGGGCGCGCTGGAAGGACCTGTCGCTGCTCCTCGGCCGACGCAGCCGCCCACACGAGCTGGCGCGCGCACTCGACGCCGTCTACCGCGCGGAGTCCGCCTGGA
>JAYVCN010000284.1:0-4755 GCA_043749875.1 Candidatus Eiseniibacteriota bacterium
AGATAGACGAGGCGCACGGTACGCGCGCCGGCACCGGCGGGCTTCCGGGCCAGCACACGCTCGAGTACGCGCGCTCCAGGCATCGCGCCGTCCACCTCCACGCGGGTACGCGGGCTCGCGGCCAGTGGCGGGAGCGCCGGTTCCAGCTCGTTCCACGGCCGCAGGTCGCCGCCGAACACGTCGCGGTTCAGCGCCGCCAGGTCGTTCAGGGGCATGGTTAACGTGTCTGTCGCGGCCGACACGCACGCCACCACCCCGCGCGCGCGGACCCCGCGTGCCGGGTCGCGCCAGCGCGCATCGCCGCGCATGCGCGCCGACAGCTCGCCCGGCCAGAACACCGCAGCATCCAACTCGCCACGTTCCAGCGCGATCTCCTCGTCCGCCGCGTCGGCGAACAGCCGCACGAGCAGCGTGTCGGGAGCGACCAGTGCATCGGCGACACCGGGCTCGCGCACCAGGCGGAATGCACCCGCCGAGATCGAGTCCGCGGAGTAACTCGCGGCGCCGAGCCGCGGCGCCACCCCCGCGCCAGCACACGCGAACAACAGGTTCGTGCGTCCGTGCCCGGGCAGCCCGACGCGCAGCACCCCGATGCGCGCCGCGATCGGCGCTTCACCTCGCACCCGCAACCTGTCGAGCCGCCGCTCGCGTGCGAGAGAGCCGGAACTCAGTCGCGCCACCGCGAGCCGCGGCTCGAGCAACAGCGTGATCGCAGCGCTCGCGACGTCGCGCTTCCCGCGCACGATCGCCAATGTCATCCCGGCGACGAGCTCACCCGAGTCCGGCGCCGCCAAATAGATGATGTCGGCGCGCGTCCACACGACGGACGCGCGCAGCTCACGCGGTTCCGCACTCGCAGTGGCCGCAAACGCCAGAATCGCCACGAAACCCCGGAGGATGGCGCATGCGTTTCGCGCCAATGGCACCGTGTCCCTGCTGACACACCCGCTACGAGTCATTGCGTGCCTTCGAGTTCGGTCCACGAGGGGACGTTCAGCCCATCCGCTTGGCGTGTCAACCGTGACACAGTCGGGTATCGGCCGGGCGGCCAGCGAAACCGTAAGGCCATGCACAGCAAGAATATGACCATACGGCACGGGACGCGCAATAGCACTGGTCCAAGCAGGCGGCGCGAGCCGCCACTACAGGCCTGACCCCGGCAGCGCGCCGCGAGGTCCGACCAGGCACCGAGCCGGAAGCCGGCACAACGGCGAGGAGCAGCAAGCACGCGAGCCGGAGGAGTAGCGATCATGGACAGCAAGCACGCGAACACCCAGAAGCGCGCGAACGGGCGCGAGACCCTCGAGAACAAGCAGACGCAGCTGCTCGAACGGGAGGCGTCGCATCGGCGCAGCCAGCGTGCGATGTTCGGTGCGTGCATCGCTGCCACCGCCATCGTGCTCGTCGCCACGGCGACGCTGCTCGAGAGCTGCGGCTCGGACAGCAGCAGCATCAAGCCCGCGTCGAGCTCGCACGAGCCCACGGTCGCACCGCAGCAGAACGTGGTCGCGTCCACGGACGGGCTGCGAGGCGCGGTGGGTGGCGTTCCCGAGATCGAATCATCGGACGAACTCAGGTCGGTGCCGCCCGATGCGGTGGTGGCGGTGTCGGACACGTTCGTCACCGCGGGCCAGCCGATCGTGGTCACGGTGCAGGGCACATCGGATGTGACCGAGATGGCGCTGTCGGACGGTCGCGGTGACGCACTGCCGATGGTGCGCGACTCGACCAGCGACACGTGGCGCGTCAACTACCGGGTGCCGTTGCGTCCGAAGACGGACCGGCTCGGCCTGGCGGTGACCGCGACGAACGACTCGCACCGCTGGCGCCGGGTGTGGGTCTTCCTGCAGATCGACGACGGCAAGCAGAAGGTCGAGACCGAGACGCCCGACTCGACGAACACCGCTCAGAAGTGATCCGCTCGCGAAGGCGCGCGGTGAACGGAAGGCCGGCCTCAGGGATGGGGCCGGCCTTCGAGCTTCCGCTTCTCCGCCTCCACCAGCCGCGGCGGCCCAAGCGTATTGATGTGGTATCCGCGCGGATACGTGCGATTGCGGCGGTCGGTGAAGAAGTTGGGCGTGTTCCGCGCTGGCAGTCAGCGCACGCTGTCGCCACGCAGGCGCAGTCCGGCAGCGGCCAGCGCGCGAGAACGGCAGGAGCTTCCGGAAACCGAACGCGGTGAGCATGTCTTCGTCGAGCAGCGCGTAGATACCGTAGTGCACCGCCGATGGCGGTGTCGTCTTAGCGCCGCTGCGTGTGCTGGTAGCACTCACCGGTGCGATCGAGCAGCTTCGAGATGCTGGGAACGCAGTAGGCGCGGTAGAGCGCCACCTCGAGCGCGCGCGTGGAATCCCACGGGAACTCGTAGCCGAACGACAGGTGCATGATGCGCTGGCAGTCGCGCTCGGGATCGAGGGCTTCGATCTCGCGGAGACGGGCGAAGCGGGACATGCAGCGGCTTCCTCCGGGTGGTCGGCGCGGCGCAGCCGGGCACGACGGTAGCATGAGCGATGGCCCTCCGGATCGCGTGACCGGGGCGGCGCGGTCCCCGTCGTCCGGCAGTAACCGGGTATTCCCCTCGCGCCCAAGCCGGCCGGGCCGTCGGCGGCCCGGAACTCGCGTTTCGCCAACGCGCTCAAGTGTCCGGCGCGCCGCGCCGATAGTCAGGCCCATAGGCAGGTCCCTGACCCGGAGGAACCGCGGTGAGCGAGCAAGCGAAATTCTGGATCGAGACCATCGCGTTGTGGCACCCGATCAAGAGCGCGTTCCTGTTCGCGTGGGGGGCCGGCGACGTGTTCTGGCTGATGCTGGTGAAGCGGATGTTCCTGCTCCTGCCGCTCGGCGCTGCCGTCGTGGGCTACTACTCCAGCGTCCTCAGCCTGCCGACGATCGTCGTGCGCGCGCGACGCCGCACCTTCATGAGCCTCGTCCTCGTCACGTGGTGGGACCTGGCGCGGGCCGCGTTCGCGTTCTGGGGCGGGACCTTCCGCTTCCTGCTGACGTTCATCATCGCGCTGCTCGGGGCCGTGCAGATGATCGTGACGGGGCTGTGGGCCATCATCTCGGAGCTGGTGCTGATGCCGATCCGCTTCGTCCGCAGCATCGGCAGCAACGTGCTCAATCCCGGCACGCCCTGGATCGCGGTGACGATGACGTTCTTCTGGTGCGTGTTCGAGGCCATCATCTTCACGTTCGTCACCACGTCGCTCGTCATCGACACGCTGTCGAACCTCGCCGGCACGCAGATGACCGAGACCGGGATCCGCATCCCGCTGTTCCTGTTCATGCTGTTCATCGCGCTCGGCAGCTACGCCGTGCTGTCGTCGTTCACCGAGGCGGTCAAGTCCCGCAACTGGCTCATGATCGTCAAGATCGGCCTGGTGGAGTCCGTGGCGCTGTTCGTCGAGGTGGTGTTCTTGTACCGCGAGTTCGTCGACGCGCTGGTGCCGTGGTTCGCCCAGCACACGTCCGGCAAGTTCGAGCTGGGGATCGGCGGCACGCTGGCGATCGCGGGCCTCGTCTGGCTCGGTGTGCGCAGCCTGTCGTGGTTCCTGTTCGCCGGCGCCGGCACGCCCACCATCCTCGCCATCATCTCGGGCCAGGGCGTGGCCCCACCGGGGCTGGGCGCAGCGCCACAGGAATTCAAGCTGTTCTCGGACGGCTTCTCCGCCCACCTGCGCCAGGAGTTCGAGTGGGCGGGGGAGGAGGGCAGCAAGGTGCTCGACGCGTTCCTCGTGCCGCCGATGCAGGTGGTCGCCGCAGCGCTCAACTTCGTCACGCTGCTCACCTCGAATCGTCACATGCTCGATCTGCCGCTGCACACGGTGAGCGATTTCAAGGACGCGCGCACGCTGACGGCGGAGATGAACGAAGTGCCCCCGTCGCAGGCGGCCTGACATGCGCGCCCTCTACGCCGCACTCCTGATCGCCGGCCTGCTGGCTCCGGCCTGCACCACCGGGCCGGTGACGAAAGTACCCGAGGCTCCGCGCCTGGTGATGTTCATCGGCGTCGACATCAGCGGCTCGTTCATGCGCGGCAAGTACTTCAACGACTCGATCCAGTTCCTCGCCCGCTACATCCACGCACACCTGAACGGGCTCGGCGGCATGGAGAAGCCGCACTCGCTGTTCGTCGGCTCCATCGGCGGCGTCCACCAGGACGAGGCGAAGACGCTCTACCCGATCGAGATGTTCCAGGATCGCTCGGTCGAGCAGATCGAATCCCAGCTGCACACGATCTTCCCGGCGACCCGGGTCAACACGTTCACCGACTTCAATGCGTTCTTCGCGCAGGTCGGCGACATGATCGACATGAAGAAGCTGCTGTTGAAGCCCATCTCGATCGTGCTGCTCACCGACGGCGACCCGGACATGGGTGGCAGCACGACGGGCTCGAAGTTCCACAATCTGTCGATGAGCCCGCTCGAGGGTCTGTCCCGCAATATCACGGTGCGCGTGCTCTACACCGATGCGGTCATCGGCAAGAGCTGGCGCGACGAGGTGCCGCGCAAGCGCATCAAGGTATGGACGCAGGACGCCGTCGTGATGGCGGCATGGAAGGACCCGAAGACCCTGCTGCCCGGCAAGGCCGACACCGAGCAGGACAGATTCTTCGCCTGGGTCCGCGACAACGTGGACTTCCAGCCGCGCCTGCGCCGGGTGGAGTAGGACCGCCCCTGTAGCAGCGGCCCTTCCACCGCGCTCCCAGCCCTGCTAGCGTCAACCGCCCCGCGCACCCCGCGCGGACGTGACGCG
>JAYVCN010000285.1:0-2809 GCA_043749875.1 Candidatus Eiseniibacteriota bacterium
TGCCCACCTCCCGATCGACGACCCCGCCATTGGGCTATCGCCCATCGCTGGATGGTCTACGGGCCATCGCGGTGCTCGGCGTGATGTGCTGGCACTTCGTGCTGCCCGGGGTGAAGGGCGGATTTCTCGGCGTCGACATCTTCTTCGTCCTCAGTGGGTTCCTGATCACCAAGCTGCTCGTCGAGGAATGGGACCTCACCGGCCGGATCCATCTGGGGAAGTTCTACTTGCGCAGGATGCTGCGCCTCTTTCCCGCGCTGTTCCTCCTCCTGCTCGTCACCCTGCCTTTCGTTCCGAGGCTCTGGACCCTGGAAGCCCTGCTCTACGTGAGCAACTGGGGGTTCCTCACCAAGCAACTTGGCTTGAGCGCGATCATGCAGCTCTGGTCGCTTTCCGTCGAGGAACAGTTCTACATCGTCTGGCCACCGATGCTCCTGGGTCTCCTGGCCCTCCGGACGCCGCGCGCGGTCATCTTCGCCGTCGTCGCCCTGCTCGCCGCTGCGTCGGCCACGTTCAAGATCATCGCGTGGCATTCCTTCGACGATTGGAATCGCTTCTACTTCGGCACCGACGGCCGAGCCGACGAACTCCTCATCGGCTGCGGGCTCGCCCTGTTTCTTGCCTGGAGCAGGGTTCCCGCAAGAGCCTGGTTTCGGCGGACGGTGAAGATCGCGACGATTCCGGCAGTACTATGGCTCGGCTACCTCGTCGTCCAGTCTGCGGTCTACTGGAAGTTCTTCTATCAGCAGGGCGGGATCACGCTCGTGGCCCTGGCGACTGCAGTCCTGATTCTCCAATGCTTGATCGCCCCGATCCACTGGATGAGGGCGATCCTCGCCTGGCGGCCGATGGTGGGAATCGGCCGGATGTCCTACGGGCTCTACCTCTGGCACTCGCCGATCGGGTGGGTGACGGACCCGCGGAACTTCGAGTGGGTACCGATCCTTCCACGCGCCGAGCTGTTCGTCTTGCGCGTGTGCCTGACGTTCGCCGTGGCAGGGTTGAGCTACCAATTCCTCGAGCGACCACTGCTCCGGCTCAAGCACAGGTTCTCGCCGGTCGAGCAGCGCCCCCAGGAAACCAACGAGTAGCATGTCCTGCGAGCCACCACGGGCCAGTCACGGCAACGTGGATTTCGGTCTGGAGGGGAGTGGCGACCCGAGGGTAGACTGCAGTTCATCTCACAACGGGAGTTCGCACATTGCTGTCCTCGCTTCGGTCTCAAGTTCGGCCTTGGGTTCCGAGTTCCTGAACCTGCGACACCTGTCCCGGAGGTCACCATGTCCCGCGTCGTCCCTCCTCTGTTCCTCGCGCTCCTGACGATCCTTGCGCTTGCTCCCCGGTGCTTCGCCGCTCCGCCTGTGGTCGTGTTCTCGACCAACTTCGAGTCCGGCCTTCCGGCGGAGTTCTCGGCGCCTGGCGCAGTGATCGAAGGCGTACAGGGATACTCCGGGCTCGGCCCGGTGGGCCGCCGCTTTGGCGGCAACTTCCTGCACTACACCAGTGTCGCGCTGTTCCCCACCACGTTGACCGTGCGGCACCTGCCCTCGCACGACCACCTGAGCGTCAAGTCGCTGCTCGCGATCATCGATTCGTGGGACAGCACCGAGATCATGCAGATCTGGGTAGATGGCAACCTTCGATTCGCCCACCGGTTCTCGCTCGCGCTCGCCGATACGACCACCTACTTTCCCGCGCCGCCCGGCGCGATCCTCAGCATGGGGACCAACCTCGGCTTCACGTTCGGCACCTACTACGTGCACGACCGCGCCTACGACCTGGGCGTCGAGCCGGCGTTCCTCGATCTGCCTCACACCGCGGACTCCGTGGTGGTGGCCTGGACGATCAGCGCGCTCTCGGGGCCCGCGGCTGACCAATGGCAGGGCGGCACCGACGAGTCGTGGGGCACCGACGCCGTCTCGGTCGAGGTTTCCTCCCAGACGACGGACGTGCCCGCGAACCCTGCCCACGGTCGCCTCGCTGTGAGCGCGGCTCCCAATCCGGTGCGTGGCCGCGTTGTCCGGCTGCAGCTCTCGCTGCCCGCCGCGGGTGACGCGCTCGTGGAGCTGATCGACCTCGCCGGCCGGCGGGTGTTCTCGCGAGAGCTCGGTTCCGCCGCATCCGGGCCGCAGGCAGTGGAGCTGCCGATCGAAGCGGGGCTCGCTCCCGGTCTGTACTTCGCGAGGGTGACGCAGGGCGCCGGAGCGCGCACGGCGAGGGTGATCGTCCAGGACTGACGCCGCTCGCGGGGTTCGGGTGACCCGGCGGTCATCCCACGCCTCCTTCGAACAGGATCAGCCCAGCCTTGTCCGGGGCTGGCTCGCGAGAACGAAGACATTGGAGATGTCCGGCGCATCATGCACAGTGCCGACTGTCTGGAAGCTCAAACGCGTATGACGAGTCCGCCCAGAGCGCTCTCGCAGGTCCGCGCTGGCCATCCGGCGCAATCGTCGCTGGACTCACACAGGCGCTGGCACCAACACTGGAGGGGAAGACACTTGACCGAACGTCCGCCGGTTACCGAGACGTTGCCGCTGCCGTCGCGCTCTGCGGGCAACCTGCTGCATTGCGACTCCGACCTCGTCGGCGTGCTCGTCTCGCACAACCACCGTCGCCTGGTCGCCATCCGCCCCGTCACGGTGGGCACCCGTCTCTTCGCCATCACGGGCCGCGAGACATCGGTACCGACGCGCTATTCGCTACAGGTAGGAACTTCGTTGCACCTCGACCAGGACTGCGCCCTGGACGAGCACGACCTCGTGAGGCGCTTTTTCTGGCGGTATCTGGATCACCACTGCGAGCCCACGAC
>JAYVCN010000286.1:0-4409 GCA_043749875.1 Candidatus Eiseniibacteriota bacterium
TCCTCGACCAGTTGCGACAGCGTGCGCGCCAGTGCCGGCACGTCGCCGGGCGGGAACACGGCGGCGTCGCGCCCGGGCGAGACCACAGTGCGGTAGCCGGGGATGTCCGAGCACACCACCGCGCGGCCGGCGGCCATGGCTTCCACGAGCACGATGCCGAAGCTCTCGTTGCCGGTCGCGGGCGAGCAGAAGATGTCACCGGTCGCATACCAGCGCGGCAGGTCGGCGCTCGGCACGTGGCCGAGGAAGTAGACGTGCTCGCGCACCGAGGACGCCACGCCCGCCATGATCTGCGGCCGCAGGTAGGAGTCGCCCACCACCAGCAGGCGCGCGCGGCCGTCCGTGCGCTCGACCACCTCGGGCATGGCCGCGATCAGGTCCTGCACGCCCTTCCTCGGATCGAGCCGGCCGACGAACAGGATGTTCGTGAACGCCGGGTCGCGCCAGTGCGGGAACGGTGCGACGAGTGGGTGGAAGCGTTCGATGTCGACGCCGTTCGGGATCACCTCGTACGGTCCGGGATGGTAGATCTCGGCCGTGGCCTTGGCGGTCACGCTCACCGCGATGCGTGCGTCCAGGCGCTCGATGGCACCCACGACGAGCGGTTTGAAGAAGTCCTGGATGGCGGTGCGGCCGCCGGTCGAATGGAACGTGCCCACGGTGGGCCGGTCGGAGACCTGGATGGCGAAGATGGGCAGCGTCGGCGCGGTCGGGCAGTGCACGTGCACGATGTCGAGGTCGAGGCGGCGGATGGCGCGCCGCAGCTGGCGCTTGAGCGAGATGCCGATGGCGAAATCGACAAAGGCACGGTTGAACGGCACCAGGATGTTCCAGCCGATGCGCAGCACGCCGTCGGTGAATCCCTTCTCGCCGCGGCGGAAGAAGCTGGTGATGATGGTGACCTCGTGCCCGCGCCGGCGCAGCTCATACGCCAGTGCGTGCACGTGCTCGGTGACGCCGCCGTAGCGCGGGTAGTAGGACTGCGAGACGATGCCGATTTTCATGAGCCTCTGCGGCCTCCGGCCGCGGACGGTGCGGCCGCGCCTCCGGCCGCGGACTGCGCGGAGGCGGCTTGCGCCGCTGGTGCCGCCGCGGATTGCTCGGCAGGTTCGGCCCACAGCGGCCGGAAGATGCACCACTGGTCGATGTGCTCGCGGATGTGCCGCTCGGCGATGGCCGCGACCGCCTGATGCAGTTCGGCCGTGGTCGCGAACGCAGCCGGGTCGATGGGCGGCTCGATGACGATGCGGAAGTGCCCGCGCGTCGTGCGCTCGCAGTAGCCGCACAGCACCAGTGCGCCAGTGCGCTGCGCCAGCACGCCGGGGCCGGCGGGGAAGGGTGTCGCGCGCCCGAACCACTCGACCGTATGCCCGTGCGCGTAGAGGTTGCCGTCCACCATCAGGGCGACCGGGTCATTGTGCTCGAGCGCGCGCATGATCTTGCGAAACCCATCCTCCGGCGCGATGGTGGTGATCAACAGCTCGGTCTTCGTATCGCGCACGGCGCCCGATAGCCAGCGCGACAGTTGCACGCCTGCCACCGCGTGCAGCGCATAGCCCCACTGCGCGATCATGACGCCCGCCAGCTCCCAGTTGCCGATGTGGGTGGCGGCGAGGATCACGCCGCGGCCGCGGGCGATGCCGCGGTCGAGGTGCTCCTTGCCCACGACCTCGACCGAGTCGAGCAGCTGCTCGCGCGACAGGTGCGGCAGGCGGAAGAACTCGTACATCATGCGGTTGTAGCTGCGCATCATGCGCCGGGCCACCCTGGCGCGATCGCTGCGCGAGGCGCGCGGCAGGATCACCGCCAGATTGGCGAGCACCGCGTGGCGCCGGCCCGGGAATGCCAGCCAATGGAGCCCGGTGGCCAGGTCGGCCAGCGCGTAACCCAGCCAGGGCGGCAGGCTCGCGATCAGCGCCGTGAGCCAACCGAATATCAGTCGGGACATTCCGTTGCCTCCCCGCTCCCCACACTGCCCATGGCCCATATGCCGCACCCCCGGGCGCGGCAGGTCGATCGCGCTGTAGGCGTAGCGGACGGCCCGGGAGCTATCCGGCGACCGTAGGCGGCCCCTCGGGCAGGTGTCAAGCATTTGCCTGCCACGCTGCGTGCGACCGTAGTAGGATGCGGCGCGTGGGTCCCAGGCCACCCCCGAGCCGCGCGCAGCCCAAGTGCGGCCGGCCACGCCGCGCCGGGGCCTTCGCCACGGGAGGGCACATGTCGAGTCAGAAGATCGTGCGCTGCCAGCTTCGCCGACTCGGAGCCAAGGATCCAGGCCAGGTGCGCTATGTGCCGCTGGAGATTTTTGGCCTGTGGGAACACCTCATGTCCACGAAGCACGGATTCGAGGTGGTGGACCCGCGTGCGTCGCTGTGGCTCGACATGGAGGACTCGCCCGAGGCGGCCTACAACCAGAACCAGTACGACCGCGTCACCGAGGTCACGGCGTTCGTGTACTCCCACCGTGACGACATGTTCACGCGCGCGCGCCGCTACTTCCACAGCGATGAGGCGGACTCGCTCAAGCGCATCTTCCTGTCGCACTACGCGGGGGAGGAGTCCCGGATCCAGACGCAGGTGCACGAGCGCAGCGGGATCTGGATCGTGCGTGAGGCCATCGCCGGTATCGCCTGAGGGCCGGTTCCCAGCGTGGTTCCCAAGCTGTTTTCACGGCGCGCGGGTCCCGCCAGGGCTCGCGCGCCACGCTTGTCGCACGAGCCCCGGAGCCCACGACGAATCCAGTGAAGTCGACTCCTGACTCCGCCGATAAGTCATCCGGAGTCGCTGGGCGGCAGCGTGGCCGCCATGGAACTCGGGCGCGAACCGCCCGAGCGTTGTGGCGACCCCATCCGTGTCCGGCTTCGCCGGGCACCTCGAGGCCTGTGGAGAAAGGGCGGCAAGGGGCTCCATGGGACCACCTCGCGAAGGGGTGGGGTCACCACAGGGAAGGAGAACAAACGTGGTCGTCGTGAGCTATTCGGGCAAGGAGATCAACGCCAAGCTGGTCTATTACGGCGCTGGCCTGAGCGGGAAGACGACGAACCTCGAGGCCATCTACGAGGCGGTACCGGATACCAGCCGCGGCAAGATGGTGAGCATGAAGACACAGTCCGACCGGACGCTGTTCTTCGACCTGCTCCCCCTCGATCTCGGAGAGATCATGGGGTTCAAGACGCGCTTCCTGCTCTACACGGTTCCCGGTCAGGTGTTCTACAACGCCACGCGCAAGCTGGTCTTGAAGGGCGCGGACGCGATCGTGTTCGTGGCCGACTCCGAGGTCGGCAAGATGGAGGAGAACAAGGAGTCGCTCGCGAACCTGCGCACGAACCTCGCCGAGTACGGCCTCACGCTCGATTCCATCCCGTGGGTCATCCAGTACAACAAGCGCGACCTGCCGAACCTGTACTCGGTGGACGAGTTGAACGCCGAGTTGAACCCCGCCAAGGTGCCGAGCTTCGAAGCCGTGGCGAGGGATGGCAAGGGTGTGTTCGAGACCTTCCGCGGCGTGTCCCATCTGTTGATGGAGAAGGTGACGAAGGACCTGCGCCGCTCCCCGGGCACGTCGCCGCGCTCGGTGCAGCCGCCGGCGGCCGGGATCATGGCACCGATCGCCTCGCCGCCCTCCGCGCCGCCGTTGCTGGTTCGCTCGGCATTGTCGCCGCAGGCTCCAGTGCAGGCGATTCGCCACGAGGCTCAGGCCACGCCCGCGCCGCTCGCGAGCGAGCCCGTGCGCATCGATTACGGTGAGGAGATCGACCTGCCCGCCCCGTCGCGCGATTCGTCGCGGCCGGGCCTGCAAGCCGCGCCGGACGCCGTGACCGCGCCCATCGCCCAGTTGGAGCCGATGCACAGCGTGCCACAGGCACGGCCCGTGGCGGTGCAGGCGCAGGTCGCGCAGGCGCCGGTGATCACGTCGGCCGCTAGCGTGCCCACGCCAGAACCCTCGGCCACCCCGTCGTCCGATGCCGGGACGCAGGTGCGCCAGATCGTCGTTCCGGTCAAGCTGCCGCCCGGGGCGCGCTACGAGATCGTCATCAAGCTGCAGCTCGACACCACCGGCTAAGTCCGTGGGTGAGGACAGGTTCTCCGGTCCAGTCACGGTCAACTCGCCATGGACCCGCGCGGCGCCATGCGTCAGCCGTTGACAGGGGCCGCGCGGCTACATAGGTTCAAGGGCGAGGAGGTCCACCCATGACCCGTCGCAGCGCCTTGGCTCCAGCCCCGATGCTCGCCGCGATGCTCGCCCTGGCCGCACTCACATGGTTGACAGCGGTACCGCGCGCGCATGCTGGCATGCTGTCCGATCCCTACCCGAGCTTCGCGCCGCGCGTGCCATTGTCGGCATTCGCGAGTCCGGTGAGTTGGTTCGATCCCGCGCGCCTGCACCTGAGTTCCACCGTCTCGGTGGG
>JAYVCN010000287.1:0-2878 GCA_043749875.1 Candidatus Eiseniibacteriota bacterium
AGACGCTGCGCATCATCGGCGTGGCCACGCTCATCCTGAACGAGGTGAAGCACGATCCCGACTTCGACTGTGACGATGACAACTCGGAGCACCGCGCGCTGCACCTGATCCTCGCGAACGGCAACGAAGTCATGCTCGCTGTTTCCAAGTTCGACAGTGACGACGACTGCTGCAACACCACGCCGACGCACAACAGCAACTGGGGCGCGGTGAAGGCGATTTATCGGTAAGCTCCGCGCGCGCAGCGCGCGGTGGTGAAACAACCCTCTGCCATCCCCCCGCACGGCCGCCCGGAAGCTCGGGCGGCCGTCGCGTGTCCCGGTGACAGCGTCAGCCCGCGCCGTTCACCGGTGGCCACCTCGGGCGGGCGGCGACGGCGTGCCGCGCTCCGCTGCCGGCACGCGGACCGGGCGACCCCGCCAGCTCTTGAGCGCTTGCGTCAGCAGCGATTCAGCGGGCCGCCCGCGCGGATCGAACCCGTCGTCCCCGGCCCGGCCACTGCTGCCCCACTTCCAGAAATAGGCACCCGCGAGCCAGTCGCACGGCTCGATCGCCGCCAGGGCGGCTGCGTAGCAGGCGCGCTGCATGTCGGCATCCGCCGCGCCGCGCGGCTCTTCCCACGGCCGCACCGGCGCATCCGCGCTCGCGACATAACCCAGTTCGCTGATCAGCACCGGGCGGCCGAAGCGCCGCGCCAGCGCGTGCAGGCCGGCGAGCGCTCGGCTGGCCCCCGCGCGCAGTGTGGCCGGGTCGCGCGTTGGCCGCTCGGCAAGCGGCGCGTAGAACGACACGCCGATCAGGTCGAGTGCGTCCCAGAACGGCACGCGCGCGACCTCGTCCCAGTTGGCGCTATAGGACAGTGTCCCGGCATAGGTCCGCCGCACACTGCCGATGATCACCCGCCAGCGCCCGGGATCCGCCAGTGTGCTGCTCGCCAGCTCGTGCCCCACGAACAGGCCCTCGATACCCTCGCGCTCCGCGAGCAGCGCCCAGTGGAGCGCCAGCTCTTGGTAGCCGTCGAAAAAACGCAGCCAGCCCGCCGGCGTGAAGCTCAACCCTCCCGACCAGCCGCGTGTCCACAGGTGGGGCTTGAGCCACACGCGCAGGCCGAGCGCGTGCGCACGCGCCGCCGCCTCGCATACCGCTTCGTCGCTCTCCCCCTCGGGCCCGGAGTCCGTGCTGTTCGAAAGCTCCGGCACGGCCGGGTCGCGCAGCCATGCGAACGGCGTCAGCGACACCCAGCCGGCGCCCGCATCGTGCAATGTCCGCAGCTGCTGAGCACATCCGGGAGACAGGTAGCCGCGCCCGAGCCCGACGGCGTGCGCCAGGCACACGCCGCGCTGGAAACCCAGCTCGGGCCGCCACGGCTCGCGGTGCGACAGGGCGAACCCGGCGCGGCCGGCGCGCGCCAGCGAATCCGCGAGCACTCGGTAGCGTTGCGCGACGGCGGTGGCGGGCACGCCCGCGGCACGGCACAGGCTGTCGAGTTCGCCCGGCGGGTCATGGCGCACGAGCACCAGCAGCGTGGCACGCCGTGCCGCTGCCGGCGCACATTCCCACACCGCGCGCACGAGCAACCCGCGCGCCGGTGTCCACACCAGGGGCGAACGCCAGTCGCGCGAGCGCGTCGCGGCACGCTCCACCGTCGGCAGCAGCCCGGCGAAATACAGCCGCGACAGCGAACGCGCGAACGGCTCGCCCTGCCAGCGGCCGGCGAGCTCCACCGCGGCGGGCACGAGCAAGCGCGACTGCCCGCTGCCGCCGAGCTGGACCAGCCGCATCGCGGCCACGCTCCACAGGTCGAGGCCCACGCGCCCGAACGGCAGCGCGGCGTGTGCGGCGGGCGGACCCGCGCCGGCGAGCCAGTGTTCCGGGTGCGTGTCGCGCGTCAGCGCGCCCTTTTCCTCGAGCGATCGGTAGAGCGTGAGTACCAGCGGCGCGCTCCCCCCGGGGGCAGCGAGCCCCAGCTGCGAAAGTTTCGAGAGCAACGACACCGCGGCGGCGGACACGCCCGCGGCAGCGGTCCATCCGGTGGGCGCGCGCACCCGCAATGTGGCGTCGCCAAGCGTGCGTAGGCCGGTGGCATAGCGCTCCCGTTCAGCCTCGCGATCGTGATCCCGCGCTGCGTCGTAGCGCCACGGGTGCGCCTCGGCGTCCGTGAAGCTCCCGCTGCGCACGAGTTCACCCGCATGCATGATGCGCCAGTCCTCATCGCCGAACGCGAGCCCGCCGCTGCGCGCGCTCGCGGCAGGCGTGTTGCCGGCGGAGAGAAGCAGGAAGTAGCGCGGCATGAGCGGGTTCGGCCATGCCAGCTGGATGGCGTCGAGCGGCTGGTTGTAGAGCCGGCCCTGCCAGCGGAAGCCTGCTTTTTCGAATTCCACCGGCAACGCAGCTGCGACACGTCGCGTCCACTCGTTCTCGTCCGGCGTACCGAGCAGGAATACGGGTCCGGAGGCAAACACAGCCTCATCCACATCGCGGTCGGCCACGACCCGGCTCGAATCCACGCCGAATGCACGCGTCGCGAGCTGCACGGCGCGCGCACGCAGGGCGCCCCTGGCGGCAGCGTCGCGGGTGCCGTAGACGAACCGGAACTGTGGCGCATCGGAGAGCGTGGCTTCCATCTGGGCGCGCGTGTAGCGCGGCGGTTGCAGCGTCAGGGCTGAGACCGCGGACGGGAACGCGAGCGCCAGCGTGACGCAGGTGGCCGCGAGGGTTACGAAAGTGCTCGTGGCGACGCTCACCGCAAGGCTTGCTCTTTCGCTCGTAGCGAGTCCAGAAGCCCGCGGGATCATGCGCGCGGTCAGCGCGGGATGACGCTCTGGACCTGGAACCGGAACGTGTAAGTCCGCGGCTGGTTCTCGACCATGAACACCAG
>JAYVCN010000288.1:0-9740 GCA_043749875.1 Candidatus Eiseniibacteriota bacterium
CACGGCCAGCCCTTGGGCACGAAGGCCACCGCTGCCAGCGTGACACTGACCGCGCCCTCGTTGTCGGTGTCGTTGCCGACGCGCGCGCTCGGCTCGTACTCGATGCTCAAGGACCGCTGGGCCGGCAAGCTGCTCAACAGCACGTACATGACGCTGAGCGGCCAATTCCTGTCATTGACCACGCGGCGCGGGTTCGTGAGTGGCGAACAGCGCTTCCTGAAGGCCGATAGCACCGTGGACTCGAGCAGCGTCGTGAGCGAGAGCATCGACACCCGCCGCGCCGCCACCAGCAACTTCTCGTTGTCAGATTCGCGCCGACTGTTCGGGTGGATCAACTTCTCACCGTCGGTGTTCGGCAACGCGGTGGTGTTCGACCACGACCAACTCGGTCACAAGCTCGCCCCGGCCGCCGTGTGGCAATCAAGCGCGGGACTGTCCACGACGCTCTACCGTACGCTGAGCACGCCGGTGCACGGGCTGGCGCTGCGCCACGTGCTGAGTCCAAGCGCGAGCATCAGCTACGCGCCCGATTTCCCGAGCCTGCAATTCACGGATTCGCTCGGCCGTCCGCAAGATAGGTTCCAGGGCTTCGGCGGGCTCGGCATCTTTTCGGGCCGCAAGTCGGCGCGCGCCAGCTTCTCACTGGATCAACGGTTCCAGGCCAAGTACACGCGCGGCGACAAGATCACGCGCCTCGATAACCTTCTCACGTGGACCACCAGCGGCGCCTACGACTTCCTGTGGCGGGAAGAAGGCCTGAAGCATCCGCTCAGCAACATCAGCAGCGGACTGCGCCTGCAGCCGCCCGGCTACGTCAACGCTGATGCCGGCGCCGCCATCGACCCGTATTCACAACGGCCACTGCGCGCGCTCCAGTATAACGTGACCAGCAACTTCAGCAATCGCGGCGGCGGCAAGCCCCAACAGGCGCGCCTCGCTGCGGACGCCACCACGCACACCACCGCCGCGGATGCCGAGGTGGACCAATTCCACGAGAGCTGGTCGCTGTCACTCGCCTACTCCTACAACGGCGGGTACGAGGGCCCGAAATGGCAGTCGCACGAGTTGGTGAACGCGGTGCTGCGCTACCAGCTCACCGAGAACTGGGTGTTCGACTACTCGGCCGGCTACGACATCACCAAGCGCAATGTGCTGCTGCAGCGTTACAACCTGACGCGCCGCATCCATTGCTGGGACGCGATCTTCTCGCGCTCGTTCACGCCGGGCGGAGAGGCCGAGTACTACTTCCGGCTCGGCATCCGCGACCAGAAGGAGATCTACTACGCGCGCGGGACGCGAGTGCAGAACTTCGGTGGCATCCAGTAACGTGACGCGCTGGCGGCTGGCGTGCGACGCCTGTGAGGCCAGCGCCTGGGTCGGGCCCGCCGAGCGTGGCTTCGACGCGTGGTGCGAGTCGTGCCAGACGTCGCAGCAACTTGTGGCTGTACCCGCGCCCGGCACGCGCTGCGCGCGCTGCAGTGCGTCACTGTTCGCGTCGCCGCGCTTCGTGGAGCTGTGGGGTGGACTGCAACACCTGGACGCCGTGCTGGGCGCGTGGGCCGGCGACGTGACGCCGCTTGCCACGCTGCTGCCCGAACGCCCGCGCTTCGTCACCGACCTCACGCCGCCGGGAGCGCACGTCGCCGACCCGCCTGCCCGCGTGGCGATGCTGACCGCAGTCAGGCGCGGCGACTGGCGCGGCACGCTTGCGGCGCCGCCGGATGGCGATGCGCGTGCACACGCCGCACGTGCGATCGCGCACGAACGCCTGGGCGACGCTGCTCCGGCGCTCGCCGAGTGGGACGCCGTGTTGGCTGCAGCGGAGGACCCGCGCGCCCGGCTCGCGCGCGGCGCATTGCATGCGCGCGCCGGTCGGTACATGGCCGCCGCCGAGGACCTCGAGCGGGCCGGCGATTCCTCCGCAGCGCGCTGGGACCGCGCGGCGTTGCTCGTGCACGAGGGCAGCCTCGCGAACGACGGGCTCCCGGATCCCGGCTGTCTCGCGCGTGCGCGGGCCGAGGCGGGGGCGGCTTCGGACTACTGGAGCGATCCCACGATCGGCCGGCTGCTGTGGTCGCTGCTCGTCGAGCGCGAACTGGCGCGTGGCACCCCGGGCGCGCGGTCGCTTGCGGACGGCGCACGGGCCACCTTGCGAGCGGCTGAGTCCGAATTCGAGCACGACACGTTCTGGGACCGCGCCATGCTGCTCGCTGGCTGGGTGCGATTGGGTGTCCAGGACGAGGCCGCGCGCATCGCCGGGCCGCTCGCGCGCCAGCAGGCTGCCACGCTGCTGGATGAGCCCGCGTTGTTCAGCCGATCCCCAGCGGGCCAGCCGCTTGCGGACGTGACCAGCGCGGTCGCCGCCGCACGCAGTGCCGTGGATATGGGCGAGCCGGTCGAGGCCCGGCACCATATCGCCGCGGCGTTCGCCCGCGACGACCTGCGCCGGTTCCGGATCCCGTGCGCCGCCTGCGGCCGTGGTGCGATCGGCATCGAGGAGACCGCAGAGGCGGCGGAGTGAGAGCCGATTGGTTGCGGCGATCGAACCCACCGCGAGGTGGTCGCCAGCTTGCGAATTTCATACCTGCGAGGTAGGACCGCAAGCCTGTCGGTCCGGCGACCCGCAGCGCCCGACCGCGCGAATACCGCCGTTCGCAAGATTTCCGTGGCTGTTGCGACCCCCCGCGGCTAGAGTCTATTTGGCGCGAATTCCCCAGAATTCCCAACTCTCCGTCGCGTTCGACACGGCTCCCGCGAACCCCTCCAGAGGGCCCACGGGAGCGCGTGTGCCGTTCCCCAGCCGTGCCGGGACCATCGCGAACGCATCCTCGGAGACCGACCATGTCCAGACCCCAGGGCATTCCCACGCGCGCCACACTGTTCACGCTACTCACCCTGCTCGTCCTCGGGACCCCTGCTCTCGCCGCGAAGCCGCGTTTCGATGACGAAGGGATGCGGCGCCCGAGCCGGCCGACTCCCGCCGTCGCGATTCCGCAAACCTGGACGCTCGGCCAGCCCGTCCAGTTCCCGCGCCAGTTGCTGCCGCTGCTCATGGGCGAGATGGGCGAGATGGAGGGCGGCATCGCCGAGCCAGATCCCGAGCCGGCGACAGTTCTACAGGGCCTCGCGCTCGGCCAGTTCACTCCCCCGCCACCGCCGTTCAGCGCCAATCGATTGACCAATGACCCGGCGGGCGACCCGCCCGCCGCCACGCAGTCCGAGAACACGATCGCCGCGCATGGCCGCTTCCTGGTGGCCGGCTGGAACGATTCGTTCGACCCGCGCACGCCGCGCAGCTTCTCGGGCTTCGGCTTTTCCAGCGACGGCGGGCACACGTGGCATGACGGCGGCATCCTGCCGCCCGCCGGCGCGGACGACCAATTCTTCGGTGACCCGAGCATCACCGTGGACGCCGCCGGCAACTTCTTCTACGCGAGCCTGTACGCGAACCCGGCCATCACGCTGGGGGTTTCGGTGAGCCGCGGCCGGTTCGTGAACGACGTGCTGGTGTTCGACCCACCCGTGCTGGCGGGTGTTCCGGGGCAGACCGACAGCTTCGACAAGGAGTGGATCGCGGCCGACCCGGTGGACGGCACGCTGTACGTTTCGTACACGCGTTTCTTCGATGCTGGCGGGGACCAGATCGAGCTCATTCGTTCGCGCGACCACGGCCGCACGTGGAGTGCCCCGCTATTGGTCAGCGACCCCGCCACGGAGTCCGTGCAGGGCTCGCGCCCGATCGTGGGCGAGGATCACGCGGTGTTCGTGGTCTACACGGTCACCGACCTGACCGATTTCAACACCCACATGCGCATCCGCAGATCGACTGATCACGGCCGCAGCATCGGCCGGTTCGCGAACATCGGCGAGGGTGCTGGTGACGTGAGCCTGTATCCGAACTTCGTCTGTGGTCCGCCCGGCTTCAATCGCGGGAACGGCGTCGAATTCCCATCCATCGCCGTGAATCGCGGCGAGGGTCACGGCGAGGGCGAGCTCTACGTGACGTGGAACGAAGCCGTGGACTACTTCGATGACTTCCTCGGCGGCGGTGGCGTTGCGAACGAGACCGAGAACAACGGCACGCCCGCCGGCGCCAACTCGATCACCATCGGGCAGACCGTCGTCGGCCGCTTGGATTCAGCCAGTGACCTCGATTGGTACTCGTTCACCGGCCACGCGGGCGAGACGGTGGAGTTCTTCCTCACGCCACCCCAGGGCGCGCAGAGCGACGGCTTCCTGCGGTTGTTCGGACCCGGCGGCACCGTGGCCGACCGGCTCGCGCTGAGCGCGTTCGGCGGGGGACAGGCGTTCATCGTGTTCACGCTCCCCTCCGACGGCAGGTACTTCATCCGCCCGGCGCTGCTGGGCGGGGCCACCGCGAAGCCGGGTCCCTACCTGCTGTTCACCGGCCTGCACGTGCCGAACCGGCACGACGTGGCCGCGGATGCGCGCGACGTGATGCTGTCGCGCTCGCGGGACGGCATCCACTGGTCGCGCCGCCAGCGCGTGAACGACGACGCGGCGCGCTACGACAACGCGTTCGCCGAGGTCGCGGTGGATCGCGGCGGCGACGTGCACCTGGTGTGGTACGACCATCGCAACGATGCCCAGGGCGGCATCCTCACCGACCTGTTCCATGCCCGTTCGCATGACGGCGGCCGCACGTTCGAGCCGAACGAACGGGTGAACGACGGACCCGGCATCAACTGGAGCCTCGTGCCGAGCCGACTCGCGCCGAACATGGGCGACTACATCGCGCTCACGTCCGCGGGCGACAATGTCTACACAGTGTGGGCGGACGGCCGGCTGGGCACGCCGGACTCGTGGATGATGCAGGTGGGCGGCAAGCGCGACGACGACGAGGAGGGCGACCACAACGCTGCAAGCCTGCGTACGGCATCGGGCGGAAACGACGCGACGGTGTCGCACTCGCTCGCGCTGCGCGTCACGAATCCCTCGCGCGCGGGCGCACTGCTGGCGATGAGCTTCGACGTGCCGCGCGCGGGTGATGCGGAGCTCAAGATCTTCTCCGTCACCGGCCAGCGCGTGCGCACGCTGCTCGCTGGCCCGGTGCCGGCCGGGACACAGCGCCTCACCTGGGACGCCCGTGGCCGTGACGGCGCGGTGGTGCCGCCGGGGCTCTACTTCGCGGTGCTGCGCACCGGCGCCGCGCAGGTGCGCCAGCGCATCGTCATGCTGCGGTAGCCGCTGACGGGTCGCATGCAGGCCTCCGCTGCGCCGCCGGTTGGAGGGCGGTGCTCGGGGGCCTGCTTCGTGATCCTGCCCGTGCCGGTCTCGCTCGCGCTCGTCGGAGGTGCGCGGTGCGCTTCGCGGGGGAGAAAGCATGACTCCGGCTTTGCGTTTGCGGCGATTCAACCGCGGTACATTGATTGTCGACGCGCGGGACCGAGTCCTCATCCGTCACCGCATGATTGCCGCAACACCCGCGCGGTCGAACAACCCGAGGAGTCCACCGATGCGAAAGCTACTCTCAGTCGCCGCGCTGGCATTTCTGGCCGGCTGCGTGCCAGCCGGCCCCAAGGAGATCCAGGTGGCCGTGACCGACATGGGATTCCAGCCCAACGCCATCACCATCAAGAAGGGTCAGGCCGCCGTGCTGGTGATGACGCGCAGGACGGACCAGACCTGCGCGACCGAGGCGATCTTCGCCGAGACGGGGCGCAAGTACGAGCTGCCGTTGAACCAGCCGGTGCGCATCGACCTGACGGGCGTGAGCCCGGGCACAGTGCACTGGGCGTGCGGGATGGACATGGAGCACGGCACGGTGACGATCGAGTAGTCCGCATGCCGGTGAAGAGGAGCCGGTCGGATTCGCTGCTCACTCCGCAGTACCGGTCAGCGCTTGACCGCAGCAGGCGTCCCCCATAGCGTGATGTCCATGGACTATCGTGAACGCATCGTACTTGATCCCGCGGTGAGGTTCGGCAAGCCCACTGTGCGCGGATCGCGCTTGGCAGTCGAGGACATCCTGTCGTATCTCGCCGGGGGAATGAGCGAGGACGCGATCCTCGGGGATTTTCCGCAGTTGGTGCGCGAAGATATCCGGGCCTGCTTGGCCTATGCCGCTGACCGCGAACGTCGAATGGCGGGTTGAGCCGGGCCCGCGACCCGCTCGACCGGCATGAAGCTTCTCTTCGACGAGAACCTGGCCCAGAGGCTTACGCAATTGCTTGCGGGTGCCTACCCCGGCTCAGCGCACGTCCGGGACCTCGATCTGGGAGGAGCGATCGATCGTGAGATCTGGGACCGTGCCGCGCAGGACGGATCCGTCCTAGTGACAAGGGACGAAGACTTTCATCGTCTCAGCGTGATGCTCGGGCCGCCCGCCAAGGTCATCCGGCTCCGGTTGGGCAACTCTTCGACCGCTGTCGTCGCAGATCTGCTCAAGCAAGAGCTCGATCGAGTCCCGCGATTCTGCGCCGATCCCGAGGAAGCGTTTCTTGCGCTTCGCTAGTCGCTAGCGGGATGCCGGCCCGGTCTGGGGTCTTCGAGCGAATCGGACTGGCACGAGCCCCAACGTCCTGATCGCAAACAGGCACAAGTCGAGCATCTGCAGACGCCCGGCAGCGAGTCTGACTACTTGGTCTTCCGTCCCCCGATATGCGGCCGCAAGCCTTGCCTTTCGCTCGAGGGAGGTGGAGCCCTGGCTGGGAAACCAGGCCGAGAGGAAATTCATCGAAACGCTGTGGACGAGCGCATTCCCTGCGGAAGCGAGCCGCGGGTAGCCGGAACCCTTCCGTTGATCGTTTGCGAACGACGAAAGCGCGCGCCAAGCCTCGTGCTGATCAAGGAGCTGTTCATCACGTGCGAAGTTCTTCATGATGCGCTCCATGGTTCGTGGGAAGGTGTCGTGATCGAAATCCCGAAGGTTGAAGAACATGGGTCTTCAGACTTTCGTGTGGCTGAGAACGCTGGCCTGAGGGCCTGAAGCAAATATCGATCCTCAACGCCTCCCGAGGGACTGCCCGGCGCTGCTGCCGTGGACGGATCTGGGTTGGGCGCGAATCCGAGTTCGCGTAGGAGTTCCGCCCGCCTTTAAAAGTATGGCCCGTGCACCTCGTCATCAAAGCTGTCGGTGGCCTCAAGAAATGCTGATCCAAGGCAGTTCAGGTATCCGAAACGAATCGGCTCAACCAATCCTGCAAGAGTGTCTGCAAGAACTCGCGACTCGCTGAGCGATAGCTCGCCGGCCGACTCACTTGGATTGTCCGCCGTCATGCCAGCCCCCAGTCCTCCAGCTCGTCCTCGTCCAGCCCGAGCAGGTGCCCGACCTCGTGCTGCACGGTGATGCGAACTTCGCGCGCCCGCTCTTCCTTGTCCTCGCACGCGCGCAGCAGGTTCTTGCGGAACAGGTAGATCGCGCCAGGAGCGCCCGGCACCGCCGTCGGCAGTTGCGCGAAGATGTGGCGGCCGACGAACAGGCCGAGCAGGTCGGGGGTGAGCGGCGGATTCTCCTCGTTCAGCATCTCCGTGCTCGGGAGCGCCTGCACCAGCACCGGGATCTCGTCGAGCTTCGCGCGCACCTTGGCGGGCAGGTCGGCCACCGCCTTCTCGACCAGCAGGTCGAATTCCTCGTCACCCACTTCGAGCGGCTCGGGAAAATTCTCCGGGTCGAGCTCGGCCGCCACCTCGGACGCCTCGGCGGCGCCCTTCGCGTCGCCCAGATGGTCGAGGACGCGCGACAGCAGATCGTGCGCCATAGCGTAACCGGGGTGCACCGCCACCGAGCGCTGCACATCGACCTCGGCTTCGGCGAAACGCGACAGCTCGTGGTAGCACGCCGCGCGCAGATAGAAGAATCGCGCCGGGTCGGCCGAGCGCTCGGCGCCCTGCAGCGCCGCCAGCGCCTGCTGCGGCTCGGCCTCCTCGAGCTTGAGCGTGGCATCCTCGATGCGCAGGTCGGGGTGGCCGGGGCGGCGGCGCATCAGCTCGTCCAGCGCCGTGCGCGCGTCTTCGACCTCATCTTCCCCAAGCAACTCGTGGATGCGATCGACCTCGGCCCACTCGGTCTCGTTGAGCGTCTCGTACGGGGCATTCATGTCGCGAGAGTATCGGACTTCGCGTATGCGCGCATGCGCATTGGCAACCGAGTCTCGAGGCTGCGAGGCCGATGCGGGCAAGGCGAGACTTGCTGTGGTGGCATTGTCGCGCACCGCGAGGCCCCCGTCGCCCGCCGAGATTCGCTGTGGCCGCCGGGCCCGTCGCGGGTCTACATTCTGCGACCGGTCCCGGACCCGGCTTCGCCGGGTGCCCCGGCTGGTTCCCCCGCCCAAATGCCGAGGAGTGCCCATGCGTCTGCGATCCCTCGTCCTGTCTTCGCTCATGCTGCTCATGCCAGGTGCTGTGTTCGTGCCGAGCGCGCGCGCGGCTGCCGACGACACCAACTATCGCGTCCCGCCGCCTGTCGTGGCCGAACTGCTCACGGCGCCCCGCCTGCCGCGCGGCGCGCCCAACGCCTCACCCGATGGTGCGTGGCTCGCGGTGCCCGACCTGCGCTCGCTCATCCCGATCAGCACGCTCGCCGAACCTGTGGCCAAGCTCGCCGGGCTCGAGGTATTGCCGGAGATGTGGGCCAATCGCAGCGGCCTCAAGAATGCGGCAGCCGGGCTCACGTTCTATCGCGTCGCCGACGGGAAGCAGGTGCGCGCCACGCTGCCCCGGGACGTGCAGCTGGGCGCCGTGCGCTGGTCGAACAAGGGCGACCGCGTGGCCTGCCAGGCGTTCGCGAAGGGCGGCAGCGAGCTGTGGATCGTGGAGGCGGGCAGCGGCAACGCACACCGCATCGACGGCGTTCATCTACAGTCGGTGAACGCGCTGCTCGAGTGGTCGAACGACGACAGGGGCATGTTCGTGTCGTTGGTGGTCAATGGCAGCGAAGCGCCCGGCGACGCATCGCGCGTGCCCGCGGGCCCCGAGGTACGCAAGGGTGCCGGCCGCGCCACGCCGCAGCGCACCGCGCGCGACGTGCTGCGTACGCCGGACGATCAGGCCCGCTTCGCGTACACCGTCACCACGCAGCTGGCGTGGGTGCCGGTCGGGGCACCCGGCGAAGCCGGGTCCGGTAGCGTGCACAAGCTGGGCGAGCCGGTGGCGCTGGCGGATTGCGAGATGTCACCGGACGACAATTGGCTCGTCGTCACTCGCTACGCGCTGCCCGCGCCGCTCGGCTTCCCGGCCGGGTTATTCCCGCGGAGGGTCGAGTTGTGGCGTGTCGGGGGGGCACCCGGCGGAGGCGTGTCCGGCGGCACGATCGCACTCGCCGACGTGCCGCTCAACGATCGCAGCGCGGTCGCGAGCGTGGCTCCGCTCGGGATGCGCGACTTCACCTGGGCGCCGGACGCGAAATCGCTGTGGTGCGCGTCGTGGGAGGACAAGCCGGGTGCCTCGGCACAGGCCGCAGTGCGCGACACCGCGCTGCCGACGCCTGGCTCCGACCGCCTCCTGCGTCTCGACGCTCCGTTCACCGGCAAGCCGGTGGAGGTTGCTCGCACCGAGTTCCCACTCGACGGCCTCATGTTCACCTGGGACGGCGCGCGCCTGCTCACGTTCGAGCGCTACGAGCCGCGCCGTCTGGAGCGCGAGGCGTGGCTCGATGCGAAGTCGCCGTCCAAGCGCGGCGTGCTGGTATTCCGCTCAAGTGAGGGCGTGTACGACGACCCGGGCCGCATCGCCACCCGGCCCGCTCACCACGACGAGCGCGCGTGGGTGACCGCCGACGG
>JAYVCN010000289.1:0-2947 GCA_043749875.1 Candidatus Eiseniibacteriota bacterium
TCAGTGTCGTGAATCCTTCCGCCGACGCCAACGCGGAGCAGTGCGGGGGTCGCTGGCTCCTGTCTCCATCAGTCCTCCTGAAGTGTTCATGGGCCTCCCAGGTTGATAATCTGACTCAAGGTCAGTTAGCTTGCCAACCGGTTAGAGGCGGGTAGTGACCGAGGGATTCAAGATAATCCGAATGCGTTGAAAGAAAACACTTTACAAGGATTTGTGTCAGCGATTCGTGGCCTCTTCGATGCGTTCAGAAAGCGGGCATGGCACTCTGGCAAAGGTGGTCTCCGGTTGCCCTGCTCGAGTGGTCCTGAGGGCACTCCCTGCGACGGCTGCGGGCCTCGCGCTAGAAGCTCCCGTACACATCCTTCAGTCGCGGGTTCACGACGTTGTTCGTCCGCGAACCGAACGTGTAGCTGATCCCGACCGACGCGAAGTACTGGTACGAAGTGGCCAGTTGTTGCTGTTGTAGCAGCACGGCGGCATCGGCGGCGCCCGCGCGCGGCAACGACAACTGGTCATGGATGCGCGCGGCGAAGCTCGACAAGTTGAGCGACAGACCGCGCACCAGCTTCAACTGCGCGTCGGCGCTCAGTGTCAGCCGATACTTGCTGGCATCGTGCAGGTACTGGCTCACGTCTGGCCCGATGCCGAGCGTGCCCCAGGGCTGCGTGAACGCCAGCCTGGCCGAGACGCCTTGCGCAAACAGCACCTCCCGGGTCCTGCCGTAGAGCGTAGTGTCGTCGTAGCGCACACGTCGGGCGGTGACCTCGTAGGCGAGCGTGAGCAGGTGCCGCGATGATTCGGCATAAGGGTAGACGTCGTACTCCACGGCCGGCCCCGCGCCGACCGAAAGGTGCTGGTTCGCGAACTTGGACGAACTCACGAACCCGCGCCCGCCCAGCGACCAGCGCGAACCCAGGCTCTTGACGGCCCGCGCATTGCCGCCCCAGCCGCGCTGCACGCCGAGGAAGTGCGGCGACTCGAACCGCTGCTCGCTGTAGTTGAGGTAGGCCGCCAGCGACACCTTCGAGCTCTCGACCACGCGCGATGCGCTGGTCTTGCCGAACATATTCATGCTGCTGAACGCCTTCTGGCCGCTGAAGAACCCGTCGCCCGACACGCGCATGACCCAACTGTTCCAATGATCGAGCGGGAGTGTGGCGCCCGGCGGTGCGGCGCCGGCGCCGGGTGCGTGCAGCGTGATGTCGAGCCGTTGCCCCTCCGGCCGCTCGGCGAGGTCGCGCGCCAGCAGGACCTTGAGCGTATGCAACAGCTGCCGTCGGCTCTCGTCGTCACTCGCGGCCTGGCGCACGAACATGCGCAGCGTGTCGGACGCCGGCCCGCCGCCGTGCGGGCGTGTCACGTAGAACACGCCCTCGGTGCCGCCGCTGCCGGTCGCGCGCGTCGTGACCAGCACGTACACGTCGGCGTCGCGCCGGTCGCGCACCCAGTCCACCCACGTGAGTTCCTGCTTGAGGAACGCGAAGTCGCACACCGACTCATCGCAATCGAGGTAGAAGCGCAGGCGGGGCGGCGCGGCGGTCGAGTCGGCGGGCGGCGGCGCGCTGCGCGCGGGCGCGGAGTCTACGGCCGCCGCTTCGGCGCGCGCGGGTCCCGGCCAGGTGAGAACCGCCAGCGACGCGGCCAGCAGGCCCGCGAGGAACGGCGCGCCATGTCGCCAGGGGCGATCGAAGTTCGCGAGGGTCATCCGGCACTCCTATGGGACGGCGGGGCGGGGAGCGCGAGCCGGGGAACGCTAACGGGGTCGCAGGTGGCGGAGCAAGCGGCCTTTCTGCTGCGCCGTTCAAGGGCGTGTGGGCAGGCCCAGTCGCGGGCCGCTCAACGGACGCGCAGGATCCGCCGCGTGAGCTCCTTGCCGCCGAGGCGCGCACGCACCAGGTACACACCGGGGGCGGCCAGCGCGCCACCGGTGTCGCGGCCGGTCCACGTCATGCGCGTGAGCCCGTGGGGCGCGGGGGCATCCCACAACCGCGCCAGCTCGCGCCCCGCCAGGTCGTACACCTCGACGCGTGCGTCGAGTGCCTGCGGGGACGGGTTGGCCAGCTCCAGCGCGATGTCTCCGCGCGCGGGATTCGGACTCGCGGCGATGCCGAACGCGTGCGGCGAATCGCTGTCGTCCACGCCCGTGGTGACCGTGAGCAGTGAGTCGATGCAGCCGCGCAACTCGCCCAAGTGGAAGCGGTTGCCGTACGGCCAGTGATCGAACGCGTTGTAGCGCACGATGCCCTGCTTGCTGATCACCGCGTAGCTGTCGCGATCGCCGTAGGCGGTGAACATGTTCTCGTTGCCCGCACCGATCGCACCATTCAGCAGCAACGGAAACGTGGCGCCGATCTGGTTCTTGAACTGGGTGACTTGCGCGACCGTGCCGTCGAACAGGTCCGGGCCCAGCACCACGATCTGCCCGGGGCTGCGAGCGTTGTAGTACTGCCAGATGTCGCGTTCGACCGACGGACCGTCGATCAGGCACTGCGGTCAGAAGTAGCCCTCGAGGAACATGAACACGACCTTCCCGCGGTACTGAAACAGCGTCTGCTGCACGCCGTTCAGGTCCAGCTTGTGGAAGTCGGTGGCGACGTCGCCAGCATGCAGTACCGCAAGGGCTCGCACGGGCACCAGGCCGAGCAGTGCGGCGGTGAGCAGGCTGAGCGCGATGCGACGGGCCATGGGGCGCCTTTTCTTGATGATGGGCCACGACAGCGGCTTGTCCACAGGCAAGCGTAGCACCGTGCGGCTGCGCGGCCAGCCTGTTTTCCGGCGCGGCGTGCCGGACCCGCTTGCCGTGGTCAGTCCGCTAGAACCGGCTCACCAGCCTGAGTTCAGCCCCGTCGAACGGCGGCACCTGATAGCAGGTGCCTGCCGTACAGGCGCGTCCGCCACGTGAGCGTCCCAGCGTGAGCGTGGCCTCCTGGCGGGGCGACAGCTTGGC
>JAYVCN010000290.1:0-6559 GCA_043749875.1 Candidatus Eiseniibacteriota bacterium
GACCTTCGCGAGCCACGGCCACGGGGGCGAAGCCCCCGCGCCGGCACGCCAGTCCTGGAAGTGCGGATTGCTGAGCAGTCCGTGCGCTCGGTCCGTCACGGCCGCCAGGGCAGCGCTGCTGCGAGCCACGTCCTCGCCCGGCTCGAAGCGCATCGCCCACGCGATGGCCTCACGCACCTCGACCCTGGCACCCGTCTCGTGCCGCCACCAGCGCTCGGCGGCTGGCCGGCGCTCGAGGCCGCGGTCCAGCACCAGCACCAGCGCCTCGTCGGCCGTGAACGGCGTGGGGGCGCTGGCGCTGGCTCGCACGGTACACCGCTCCTTGACCGGATTGTAGAAGCGAGTCGAGCGGTGCAGCAGGCTCTCGACCAGCGCTGCCTCCGGTAGCGCTCCAGCGATCTCGAACACGCGCAGGCGACGCACCGCCGCCAGACGCCGGCCGGCCTCGAGCCGTGCGCGCGCCACGCCGAGGGTACTCGTCGCCTCGGGGTCCTCGGTGCGCAATTCGATATAGGCCTGGATCATCGTCGCGCCGCTCATGCGCCCGCCCGCGGTTCGGACACCGGCTCGGATTCAGGCCGCGACAGGTGTCGCGCCAGCGCGTGAAACAACTCCATGCCCGGGCCGTCGCCGAACGCCGAACCATCGCCGGCGGCAAGCGCGCGATCGCGTCGGCTGCCCCACGTGCCGGCGATCGAGCGCGACAGCTGCCCCAGTTCGGTCGCGCGCTCGGGGTGCGGCATCAGCGCCAGCACGTTGCCGCGGGCATTGCACAGGCCGGCGACCGCAGCGTCGGCGCCATTCGGGTTGTCGGGAAACTCATTGGCAATCGCGCCGCTCTGCGTCGCGTAACGGAGCGGCGCCTGGCCGGCGTCCGCGAGCTGCGCGAGCCGGGTTTTCTTGACGGCAGTGAATCGACCCTCCCCGTGGGCCACCGGCAGCGGCAGCAGCGTGCCGGCTGACAGCCCGCGCGTGAACACGCACGCGCTGTCCTCGATGCGGCACCACACCCAGCGCGTGTAGTAGCCGACGCGGTCCGGCATGCGATTGGGCGCCAGCGCCACCTCGACGCACTCGCCGCTGATTCGCCCTCCAGCCACCCGCGCTGCTCCCGGCACCAGCCCGGCCTCGACCAGCACCTGCGCGCCGTTGCAGATGCCCAGCACCGGCGCGCCCGCCTGCGCGCGCTCGGCGAGCGCCTCGACGAGCGGGTCCTTTGCAGCCAGCGCCCCGGCGCGGACCCTGTCCTGCCACGAAAAGCCTCCGGGCAGGACGAAGGCGTCGAAGCCGGCGAGTTCGCGCGCAGCCCGGGTCCAGCGGAACAACTCGGCGTCGAGTCCGGCGCGCGTCACCGCCCGCAGCGTCTCGAGCTCGCAATTGACGCCCGGGAATTGCAGCACCGCCACGCGCGCGCCGCTCACACGCCCTCCTCGTTCCACAGCTTTCGCAACGTCTGGCTGCGCGCCTGTGCCAGCGCTTCGCACGTCCACTCCACGGTGTCCCCGCCGGACGTTCGCACGCGCAGTATCGGCTGCGTGCTCACGGTGCCCACCGGCCACGCCACGAAGCCGCGCTCGCGCGCGGCCTGTGACAGTCGCGGCAGGCGCTCGAACGGCACCTCGTAGACGATCGCTGGCCGCTCGCAGAACAGCGCCACCGCGGGCTCCACCTCGAACGGCTCCAGGTCCACGTCGGCACCGAGCGTGAGACCGTCGGGCGCTCCCATCAGCATCTCGGTGAGCGCCACCACCAGCCCGCCGTCGGACACGTCGTGCGCGGCCACCGCCCAGCCGCCCTCGGCGATGGCGACGGCCAGGTCCTGCATCCGCGCCTCGAGGGCGAGGTCGAGCGGTGGCGGCGAACCGCCGCGCTCGCGCAGCACCTCGCGCCGGTAGGCCGAACCCTCGAGCCCATCACGGTTCTCGCCCACCATCACCAGCACGTGACCCGCCGCGCGCGTTCCCAGCGCCAGCGCGCGGCTCACGTCGCTGATCACGCCCGCGCACATGATGATGGGCGACGGCGGAATGGGGCGCTGGCCGACCTGGTTGTACAGACTGACATTGCCGCTCACGAACGGCAGCGGCTGGCCGGGCGCAGCCAGCCTGCCGAGCGCCGTGGCAGCCAGTCCACCCAACGCGCGCGCGGCGGCCGCGAGTCCGTCGATGCTGGCCTCGAGATCGCCCATCACCTCGGCATCGTTCGGGTGGCCGAAGTTCAGGCAGTCGGTGAGCGCCCAAGGTCGCGCGCCGACGACCGCCACGTTGCGCGCCGCTTCCGCAACCGCGTGCGCGGCGCCCAGGGCCGGTTCGCCCTCGCACCAGAACGGATTGCCCGCGACCGCGAACGCGACGCCCGTCGGTCGGCCAGGATGCACGCGCAGCACGCACGCGTCGCCCTCGCCCGCACGCAGCCAGGTGCGGCCCTGCACGTCGCTGTCGTAGTGCCGGGTCAGGTAGTCGCGCGAGCACAGGTGCAACCCGCCGAGCAGCGTGAGCAGCGCCTTGCGCGTGTCGGGGGTGCGGCGCCGCGCCCGCGGCGGGCGTACGCGCGCACGCGTGGCCGTCCGCCGCGGTGTGCGCCGGCCGGTGGTGATGGCCTCGACCTCGCAATCGACGAGCGTGTCGCCCTGCCAGCTCACGCTGTAGCGTCGCTCGGGCACGGCGCGGCCGATGACGCGCGCGCCGGCGCCGGGGTGCACCTGCCCCAGTGCGAACTCGCGCTCGTAGATCGCGCACAACTCGGATGCGAAGGACTCGGGAACGACCCAGCAATACCGCTCCTGGGTCTCGGCGCACAGCAGCACCTCGGGTGGCAGCGCACGCTCGACGCGGTGCGCGCGCTCGAGCGTGATCGCGGCGCCGCAGCCACCGGCCGCCGCCAGCTCGCTGGTGGCGCAGGCGATGCCGCCGGCGCCGAGGTCTTTGAAGCCGCAGGGAATGCGCCGCTGGCGCAGGCGCTGGAATGCCTCGTAGGTGGCGACGTTCAGCACGCGCTTCAAGAACGGGTCGGGCAACTGCACCGCGCCGCGCTGGTCCTCCTGGCCGAGTTCGCCGCTGGCGAACGCGGCACCGCCGAAACCGCTCTCGTCGGTGGGCTTGCCGACGAGCACGAACACCCACGGGCCCGCACCCTCCGGCACGCGGCTGCGCAGCACGCCGTCGGCCGGGGCGAGGCCGACCGCCATGACGTTCACGAGGCAGTTGTGGTCGTAGCCCGCGTCGAACACGGTGTCGCCGCCCAGGTTCGGGACCCCGAGCGCGTTGCCGTAGCCGGCGATGCCCTCGACCACGCCGCGCATCACATCGCGCGCATGCACGCCCGAGCGCGGGTCACCGAAGCGCAGGCAATCGAGCACCCCCACCACCTCGGCGCCCATGCACACGATGTCACGCACGATGCCGCCCACACCCGTCGCGGCACCTTCCACCGGCAGCACCTGGCTCGGGTGATTGTGGCTCTCGTGACCGAGCACCAGCACGGTGTCTTCACACGGAGCGGGCAAGCTCACCACCCCCGCGTCCTCGCCCGGGCCGATCACCACTTGGGGCGCCTGCGTCGGCAGCCGCTTCAAGAGCTCCCGCGTGCTCTTGTACGAGCAGTGTTCGCTCCACAGGATGCCGAACAGCACCGCTTCGGCCCAGCGCGGCGGACGGCCGAGCAGCTCCGTGAGGAGCTGCACCTCTTCGCCATCCAATGCCACCCCACGCGCGCGCAGGCTGGCCGACACCGCGGCGGGGTCCGCCAGTTGTTCGCGCGTCCAGGCCTCGCGGCTCGCGGTCAGCACGCTCATGCCAGCGGCTCCTCTGCGCGCGCGAAGATGGCGTCGACACTCTTGAGATGCCGCGACAGCTCGAAGCAGGTGGCAAGCTGCTCGGCATCCAGATGTCCGCGCACCGTCGCGTCGGCCGCGAGTGCTTCGCGAAACGGCGTGCCACCGTCGGCGGCCGCGAGCGCGTGCCGCTGCACGAGCCGGTAGGCGTCGTCGCGTGACAGTCCGGAATCGACGAGCGCCAGCAGCACACTCTGCGAGTGCACGAGCCCGCCGCCGAGGTCGAGATTCGCGAGCATGCGCGCCTCGTTCACGCGCAGGCCTTCCAGCACGTCCGCCAGCTCGTGCGCCATGAAGTGCGCGGCCAGGAACGCGTCCGGCAGCGCCACCCGCTCCACCGACGAGTGACTGATGTCGCGCTCATGCCATAGCGGCTGGTTCTCGAGCGCCGCCTGCGCGTAACCGCGCAACAGGCGCGCCAGCCCCGAGACCCGCTCGCAGCGCACCGGGTTGCGCTTGTGCGGCATCGCCGAGGAGCCCTTCTGCTGCGCGCCGAACGGCTCTTCCGCTTCGCGCACCTCGGTGCGCATGAGGTGGCGGATCTCGACCGCGATCTTGTCCATGGTGCCACCGAGCACGGCGAGCGCGCACGCCAGTGCCGCGTGCCGGTCCCGCTGCACGACCTGGTTTGCGACCGGCTCGGGGTCGAGCTGGAGCCGCGCCAGCGCGAGGCCCTCCAACTCCGCGTCGAGGTGCGCGAGCGTGCCCATGGCGCCGCTGAACTTGCCCACCGCGCAGCCGGCGAGCGCCGCCTCGAGCCGGTCGAGTCCGCGCCCGAGTTCCTCCGACCACACCAGGCACTTCAAGCCGAACGTGATCGGCTCGCCATGCACGCCGTGCGAGCGGCCGATCATGGGAGTCTTGCGGTGGCGCTGCGCCAGCGCCCAGGCCGTGCGCCGCAGCCGCGCGGTCTCGCGCGCGAGCACGCGGCCCGCCTCCTGCATCTGGATCGCGAGCGCGGTGTCGACCAGGTCCGACGAGGTCAGCCCCACGTGCAGGTGGCGGGCGTCGTCGCCCGCGGTCTCGGCCACCATGCTGAGGAACGCGATCACATCGTGGTGCACGTCTGTTTCAATC
The DNA here is from genome assembly GCA_043749875.1 of Candidatus Eiseniibacteriota bacterium. Classification (GTDB taxonomy): domain Bacteria; phylum Eisenbacteria; class RBG-16-71-46; order RBG-16-71-46; family RBG-16-71-46; genus JAIOPA01. The sequence continues at coordinate 4,910 of JAYVCN010000290.1, forward strand.
GCCAGCATGCGAGCGAGATCGAGCCTCGTGTGCGCCCGAATGCGTTCGCAGGTACCCGCGGGCACGTCGCCGCGCGCCTCGCGTGCGGCCGTCATCGCGAGTTCCACGTCGAGCCACAACGCCAAGCGGTGCGCGTCGCACCACACCTCGGCCATCTCGGGCAGGCAGTAGCGTTCGATCATGTCAGTGGCTCGGCGCCTCCTCGAGCGTCAGCGTGACGGTGCGGGTCTTGCCATCGCGTTCGACCTCGAGCGTCAGGTGGTCGCCCACCTGCGCGCCGTAGATGCTGCTCTGGGCATGCTCGACGTCGTTGGTGACGTGGCTATTCACCTTGCGGATGCGATCGAGCGGCCGCATGCCGGCACGCTCCGCGGGGCCACCCGCATCGATGCCGGAGATGACCAGGCCGCCGGGCTCCGCCCAACCGAGCCGGCGCGCGACCAGCTCGGTGACCGGTTGCACGGTCATCCCCGGCCATGCGACCCGCACGCGGCCGTAACGCCGCACTTCCTCGAGCACGCGCTTGGCGAGGTTGACGGGGATGGCGAAGCCGAGCCCGATGGACCCGCCGCTGTTCGTGAAGATGAACGTGTTCACGCCGATGACTTCGCCATCCACATTCACCAGCGCGCCGCCCGAGTTGCCGGGGTTGATGGCCGCGTCGGTCTGGATCATGTTGCGGTACATGCCCGACGGCGTCGCCTCGGCCTTGATGTCGCGCCGCGTCGCGCTCACCACGCCCGCCGTGACCGTGGGCTGCGAGTCCTCGATCAGGTATCCGAACGGGTTGCCGATGGCGATGGCCCACTCGCCGACCACCAGCGAATCGCTGTTGCCGAGCACCGCGACCGGCAGGTGGCCGGCCTCGATCTTGAGCACGGCCAGGTCATAGATGGGTGAATCCCCGAGCAGCTTGGCGTCGAAGTGCCGGCCGTCAGGCAGGTTCACCTTGATGTCCTCCGCATTGCGCACGACATGGGAGTTCGTCACCACGATGCCGCTGGCATCGACGATCACGCCCGAGCCCAGCCCCGGCACCTTCTCCTGGTAGACGCTGGGGGGGAAGAAGCGATCGAAGAACTCATCGCGAAACGGCATCCCGAATGGATCGGCGCGGACCGTGCGCGTGGTGACCACGGCCACCGAGACGACCGCAGGACTCACGCGCTGCGCCGCCGTGACGATGGCGGTGCGACGTGAGTGCGACACGTCATCGACCTGCACGGCCGTCACCGCCCCGGCGCGCGGGCCGCCGCGCAATGCGCCCGCGGTCACGGCGATCGCGAGCACCACGCCGGTCACGAACAATCCGGTCGAGAACCCCCGCCTCATGACAACTCCTCTCCCTCGAAGTTCACGTGTTCCAACGACAGCCCCTGCGGCGGCGCGATGCGCCCCCCGCGGCGCCGGTCACGCGACGCCAGCACCGCCAGCATGTGCCCTGCCGGATCCGGTGAGCGAGCGGCAGCGAGCGCCGTGCCAACAACGTTGCGCACCATGTGGTAGACGAAATGGTTCGCCGCGACCTCGAACGCGACGCCATCCTCCCACACCCGCCAGCGCGCGAGTGTGACGTCGCACACCGGGTCGGCCGGCGTCTCGCTCGTCCCACGGAACGCCGAATAGTCGTGCGTCCCGATGAGCGGTGGG
>JAYVCN010000291.1:0-4186 GCA_043749875.1 Candidatus Eiseniibacteriota bacterium
CTCACTGCACGCGGTGGCGCCGCGGCTGGCGGGCCTGCTCCATCGTGCTGCGGAGGCGGCATGAGCCTGCCACTCTGGCCCGCCTCGATTAGCGCTCGCCACCCCCGACGCCACCGCCCATGACATTTGCATCGCCGTCACAGGTCGCGACGTTGTGGGTGTGTCCGCGCTGCCGCGCCCCGCTCGCCCGCGACGCTCAGGGGCGTCGCTGCCCCGCCGCGGATTGTGATAACGGGCGACCCCGCCGCTTTGCCGAGATCGGCGGACAGCCGGTGCTGGTCGACTTCGATGACAGTCTGCTCGACCCCGACACGCTCGTAAGTCGTGGCGCCGGAAGCCTCGTCGAGCGCCGTTCGCAGCGCGGACGCCTCGGCGCATGGTTGCGTGCGTTCAGTTCTGGCAATCCGGTCTCGGCGCCATTTGCCAGGGATCTCGTGACGCGCCTCGGCGCGCTGGGCCGAACGGCGCGAGTGCTGGTCGTCGGGGGTGGAAGCGTCGGGATCGGCAGCGATCAGTTGTACACGGACCCCACGATCGAACTGGTGGCGTTCGACCTCTATGCCTCGCCGACGACGCACTGCGTCGCGGATGCACACGGCATCCCGCTCGCGGACGGCTCGATGGATGCGGTGTGGATCCAGGCGGTGCTGGAGCACGTGCTGGAGCCCGCGCGAGTGGTGGCGGAGATCCATCGGGTGCTACGTCCCGACGGTCTGGTCTACTCCGAGATCCCATTCCTCCAGCAGGTGCACGAGGGGCCGTACGACTTCACCCGCTTCACCGAATCCGGCCAGCGCTGGCTGTTCCGCCACTTCGAGCGGATTGACTCCGGGGCGGTCGCCGGGCCCGGCGTCACGCTCAGCTGGGCACTCGATCACCTCACCCGCGGGCTGACGCGCTCGCGCACCGCGGGTCGCAGCGTCGGGATCGCCACATCGTGGCTCGCCGCGCTCGACCGCTGGATCCCTGCGCGCTTCGCGAGCGATGGCGCCTCGTGCGTGTACTTCTACGGCCGCCGCTCCGAGCGCATGCTCAGCCCGCGCGAGATGGTGAGCGCGTATCGCGGCGCCCAGCGCCCGCGCTCAGCGGTGCACGCTCCGTAACACCGAGTCGTATGCCGCCGGAAGCTCCCGCGGACCACCGGCCGCGCTCCACCAGCGCGGCTTCTCGCTGTAGATCCACACGTAGCGATCGGTGTGGTCGAACGCCGCTTGCACCGCAGTGGCGAACCTGGCCGGCGAGAAGTAGTTCCTCGACGCGTCGTGCGAGTCCCAGCCCCGGTGGTACCAGTCGTAGTCGAGCCACGTCCCGAATCCGACCGAGAGTCGCCGCGCATAGCGCGCCGGCTGCGCCACGACGCGCAACGCACCCCGGTGCATGCTGTCGGCTTGCGCGGCAAATCGCGCCGGCTCGCGGAACGGATACGCGAGCTCGTTGCCATCGACGATGACGGCGTTATCGCTCGCCGCCGCGATCATCCCGTCGACGAACGGCACGAGCAGGCCGTTGCGCCCCTCGGCGAGCGGCTTGCGACCGCCGAAGCTCTCGTTCAACGGCAGTGAATAGGCCCACGTCATGAACACCGTGAGCCCGGGATAGCCCCGCTCGAACGCCTTCATGGCCTCAGTCCCGCGCTTGCGCACCTGCGCCGCCAGCGTATCCCACGAGCGGGGGTGGTCGCGGGCCTGGGCGTGGTAGTCCCACAGCTTGCCCTTGTACTGCTCGACGTCGAACAGGATTCCCGGGCAACCCGCCTGCTTCGCGAGTCGCGCCGCCAGTTCGAGGTTGGCCATCACCGCGTCGTGATTCTCGAACCAGTCGAGGTTGCCTGGCGTCACGTTGATGCGCAGGAAGTTCTCATGGAAGCGCCCGAATCGGGTGGCGACGAGGTCGGCGCGGGCCGAGTCGAGATCGCTGGCACTGAAGCGCCGCCGTCCCCAGAGGTCCGAGGTGAAGCCGCCCAGGCTGCCGTCGGGCTTGCGATACCCGACATGAAATACGCAGCCATCGAACGGGCTCGCCTGCAGCTCGCGGATGTGTTCACGCATGAAGCGCGGGTCGGGCTCGTCCCAGCCGAACTCGATCAGCTTCTTGCCCGGCGGTGCGCCGGTCGCGACCGCATGCGTGAGCAGCAGCGCCAGGACGCCCGCGAGCAGGAACACGGCTCTCACGTGAGCATGCCGTTTGCGGCCAGCCGTCCGTAGAGTTCGGCGAGTTCCACCACCATCCGCTGCGCGGAGAATTCCTCCACCCGCGCGCCGCCTGCGGCGCCCATCCTGCGCGCGGTCGCGGGGTCCGCCGCGAGCGCGCACAGACGATCGGCCATCGCGGCCATGTCCCCGACTTCCACCAGCCAACCGTTCTCACCCGGCGTGATCGCGTCGGGCGCGCCGTCCACCAGTGTCGTCACGATCGGCAGCCCCGCCGCCATCGCCTGCGGGAACACGCGCGGCAGTCCTTCCCAGCGCGAGGCGAGCGCGAACACGTCGAACGCGCGCAGCAGCTCGGGCACGTCACGGCGAACGCCCACCAGGTGCACCCGGTCTCCGAGCCCGGCGCGCGCGACCGCTGCCTCCAGTTCGCCGCGCAGCGGTCCATCGCCGACGTAGACGAGCCGCGCTTCGGGCCGTGCTGCCGCCACCGGCACGAACGCGACGAGCAGATCGAGCGGTGACTTCTGTTCGCCCAGGCGCCCGACACTCCCGATCACGAACGACTCGCGCGGCAGCCCGAGCCGATCGCGCGCCTGATCGCGCGACATCGCGACGTCGCGGTACGACTGGATCTCGATCCCAGAGCGGATGAGCCGGTACTGCCCCGGGCGGCCGATGCCGAGCGCGAGGCCCTCGTCGCGATTGGGCGTGGCCACCACGACGATCGCGCTGGTGAATCGCGCGCAGACGCGCTCGAGCCACACGTAGAACCGGTAGACGTGCCGCGGCTGTTCCCGGTTGAAGCCCCATCCGTGCACGGTGTGCACGATCACCGGCACCCCCGCGAACCGCGCGGCGATGCGACCGAGGATGCCGGCCTTGGACGAATGGGTGTGCACCACGTCGTAGTGGCCGCCGCTCATCGCGCGCCACAGCTGGAAGGTGGCGATCAGGTCGTGCCACGGGCTCAATCGCCGCACCAGGCTCGGCTCGACGATCAGACTGACGCCACGCGCTCGCGACTCTGTGTGCAGCTCGCCCTCGACCCCGGTCTCTGGCCCGGTCATGAGTGTGCTCGGGAAGCGATCGGGATCGATCAACGCACACGACAGCATGGTGTTCTCCTGCGCACCACCGACGATCATGCGCGTGATGACGTGCAGCACACGCAGCGGTTTCCCGGCTGCGGCATTCGCGCGGACGGGCGGTGAGGCGCCGTCGCGCTTGCTCACGAATGCGCTCCGACCACGGGTGTGACTCGCGAGGGGCGCAGCGGCCGTCCGCGCTCGACGAGCTGCGCGGTGTCTGCGGCGCCGATCTCGCGCCACCACAACTCGAAGCAGAGCGCGGCCCACAGCGCACCCGAACGGTCGACCTGACGGCGATGCTCATCGTGCCATCGTCTCACCACGTCCATGCGGAACAATCCGCTACCCGGTCCGGCAAACGTGTCGCCGACGAGGGTATCGAGCGGACCCCGCAGCCAGTCCGCGATCGGCACCGAGAACCCGTGCTTCGGGCGGCTCGCGATCTCGGCGGGCAACAGTCGCTCGGCGAGCCTGCGCAGCACGCGCTTTCCGGTCGCACCCTCGATGCGGGCGGACATCGGCAGCGCCGCGGCGTAGCGCACCAGCGCATCGTCGAGGTACGGCAGACGGCCCTCCACCGAGGCTCCCATGGTGGTGCGATCCTCCTTGAGCAATAGATCGTCAGGGAGATACCACAGGTGATCCGCAGCCAACGCGATCGAGGTGCGATTCCCGGGCAGCGTGCCGAGTTCATCCGCCATCTCGGTGTGCAGGGTGCGGGCGACCGCGGCCGGGTCGACCGCCAGTGCGGTGGCCTCGCGCCAGCGCGACGGCCCGGCCGGCTCCAGCGTCGACAGGTAGGCGTCGAGGAAGGGGCCGCGCCCGCGCGCTTCGAGGAGTTTGCGCGCCATCACCTGCTGCTCGCCCGCGACGGTGCGTCGATGCTGGTTCTGCTCGCCGAGCCAGCGGGCACCCGCGCGCGCGAGCGCCGGAGGCAACCACTGC
>JAYVCN010000292.1:0-13788 GCA_043749875.1 Candidatus Eiseniibacteriota bacterium
TGGCCACCCAGGCGGGCGCGCGGCGCGAAGCCGAACTGGCGCGCGAGTTCATGGCCGAGGTCGAGATCGACCGCGGCAACGGGACGGCGGCGCTGGCGCTCATCGAGCCCGCGCTCGAGGAGGCGCGTTCGCAGGCTCCCCAGGGCGACGTGACCATGGAGCTCACCATCCGGCTCGGCATCGCGCTGCGGCTGGTGGGCCGGCACGACGACTCGCACACGCAGCTGCTGCGCGGTCTGGCCATGGCCGAGGCCGCCGGCGACCGCATCGAGCACTCCATCGCGCTGCGTGAACTCGCACGTCTCGACGCGCTGAAGGGGCATGCCAGCGGCATGGAGGCGCGGCTGCGTAGCGCGGCCCAGGTGTTCGAGCAGCTGGGCGAGCTGTACGAGCTCGCCACCACGCTGGCCGCGTGGCCGGAGAACCTGGCGCTGATGTCGGTGAGCGTGCGCAACCGCCTGGCCATCGAACCGGTGGCCGATGCGGCACGCCGCGCGGCGCTGATCTTTCGCCAGCTCAACGTGGTGCCGCTTGCCGCCGAATCCTTGCTGGCACTGGCGCGCATCGAGAGCGAGCGCGAACGCTACGACCAGGCGCTGTCGCTGCTCGAACAGGCGGAGCAGTGGCTCACCGAGTGCAGCGATGCCGAGGCCGAGGGCCGCGCCGTGGCGCTGCGGCGCGAGATCGAACGTCAGTACGTGGCGGTGTCGCTGTCCACGTGCAACGAGTTCAAGGCGCTCGAGGAGGCCAATCGGCTGTTCCGCGAGACGTCCGACGTCGATGGCCTGCTGGCGCAGATCGTGAAGCTCGCGGTCGAGCACGCCGGCGGGGACCGCGGGTTCGTGGCGTTCACCTCGTCGCCGGGTCGCCTCGACGTGGTGGCGCAGCACGGGCTGGGGCGCGATCGCGCCCGCCGCATGCTGCGCGTGCTCGAGGCGGTCGCCGGGAATCGGTTCGCCGAGAATGGTCCGATGTTCTCCAGCCGCGTCACCGCCGACCCGCGTTTCAGCGGCGCGCTGGCGGATGCGCTCGACGGCGTCGGCTCCCTCGTCTGCGTGCCGCTCAACTTCCCGTCGCAGGCCGTGGGGCTGGTGTACGTGGACCGGCTGAACGACAACCTGCTGGGTGCGTTCAAGCAGCGCGAGCTCAACCTGCTCGCCGTGCTCGCCAACAGCGCCGCGGTGGCCGTGGTCGAGGCGCAGCGCAGCCTGCTGCTGGCCGAGAACCAGCAACTGCGCGACCAACTGCGGCCGACGCCCGGTTCCGAACGCGTGGTGAGCCAGTCGCGCGAGGTGGCGGGAATTCTTCAGTTGCTGCGCAAGGTCTCGGACAGTTCGGCGACCATCCTGTTCATGGGCGAGACCGGCACCGGCAAGAGCATGTTCGCCCAGGTGGTGCACGAGACCTCGAACCGGCGCGACCGTCCATTCGTGCAGGTCAACTGCGCTGCGCTCCCCGAACATCTGCTCGAGAGTGAATTGTTCGGCTATGTGCAGGGCGCGTTCACCGGCGCGAATCGCGACAAGGCTGGTCTGTTCGAGGAGGCCGCCGGCGGCACCATCTTCCTGGACGAGATCGAGAAGGTTCCCGAGGCCGTGCAGGCCAAGTTGCTGCACGTGTTGGACCGCGGCGAGATCCGTCCCGTCGGTGCGACGCGCATGCGCAAGGTCGATGCGCGCGTCATCTGTGCGACCGGGAGCGATCTGCGCGAGCGCATCCGCGAGGGCCGCTTCCTCGAGGACCTCTACTACCGCCTGAACGACATCACCGTGCGCGTGCCGCCGCTGCGCGAGCGGCGCGAGGACATCCCGGTGCTGGCGCAGCACTTCCTGGCCATGTACTCGCGCCAGATGGAGAAGGCCGTGCGCAGCTTCACGCCCGAGGTCATGCGCTTGTTCCTCGAGAACGAGTGGCGCGGCAACGTGCGCGAGCTGGAGAAGACCGTGAAGCGCATGGTCGTGCTGGCGGACGACGGTGACGCCCTCGGTCTGGAACTGCTCCCGGTCGAGATGCGTGAAGCACGCGCGGAGTCCGCTCCTGCGCCGAACGGTCACAACGGCCACCATTCGAATGGCGAGCCCGCCGAGCGCGGCGCCCAGACGCTGCGCCGCAGCGTCTCCGAGTTGGAGAAGAAGATGATCGCCGAGGCGCTCGATCGCTTGCACGGCAACAAGGCGCGCGTCGCCCGCGAGCTGGGGCTGAGCTACCCGACCCTGTTGAGCCGCATCCGCGCGTACGGTCTGGAGGCCACCCGGTAGTAATAAATTTGATAGTTGTCACTATAAAATACTTTCATGTGCATATTGGCCCCGCGCAATGACTTAGCTGCGCGGGGCCGAATCATTGCTATTCCCTTTCCATATCGGTGCCACCGCAGGCTTTCGAGCCGCTGCCGGGGTCATCGCGGGCCCGGCACTGTAGACACAGGGTGACAACAAGTTAGGAGATTGTGCACCCCTGGCGCCGCGGCTGGCACGGCGGGTGCTCTACACCTGCTGCGGAGGGGGGGACCTCCAAGAAGCCCGAAACACCGGCAGACCATCGCCGCGCAGGACATCTGAGCTAGCCGGCTCGGGAGGCCGGTCGAGGGTACGAGCCCCGTCTTAGACTGACAACGTATCGTCCTCTTCGACCGGCTAGCTTGGACAAACCAACTTGAGACTCTGCAGATTCCTCCGTGGGATGGAGGGACGGCTCTCGCCCCGGACCGCATGTAGAACCCGGTCAGCGGTTCAGGCGCATAGAGATCCATCCCCGGGGGTTTTTCGGACACCGGTCAGTCGCGAGCTGGGCCAACACTGGGGGATGTCTAGGCTTGATTCGCGACGGCATCAGCCGGTGTCCATTCTTCTGAGCCGGTGTTGCGCCCCTCACACACCTGAGTCCGCGGCGCACACTGCACCGCCGCCGGGGTCGCTCCCCGGCGGCGGTCGTTTTTTGTGGGATACCGCGAAATGCCCGAATTTCGCGTAGAATCCCGCGCATCCGCCGGCCCGTCCGAGGCTTGGCGCTTGTGGCACAGCGGTTGCCCTGTCCCGGGGTGTCCCGTTTCACGACCCCGTTCCCATGGAGGCGCACCATGCACAAGGCGATCCCGATCCTGGTGGTGCTCGCCGCCCTCGGGCTCTCCGGCTGCAACGACACCACCACGGCTCCGCGCGACGTCACCCCGCCCGCGGCGCCCCGCGGCCTGTTCAGCGTGACCGGCGACGGCCAGGTGGCTCTGCAGTGGCTGGCCAACACCGAAAGCGACGTGAGCGGTTACCGGCTCTACCAGTCGCCGTGCGTCAGTGGCACCGACTGCCCCTACGATCGCATCGGGGTCACCTCGGGCACGCAGTTCGTGGTGGCCGGGCTCACGAACGGCGTCACCCGGTTCTATGCTGTGTCCGCGGTGGACCGCGCGGGCAATGAGAGCCCATTGTCGTTCGAGACGGTGTTCGACACGCCGCGCCCGGCCGGCGTCGGTACGCTCAACAACTACTTCCCCTCCAGCCCGGCCGGCGCCGGCTGGGACTTCTCCGCGTTCGGCGCCAAGCCATCCAATGACCCGACCGTGGACATGTTCTTCGGCTACAACGGCAGTGTGCACCAGATGTTCACGCCGGATGTGCTCACGAATATCCAGGACGCGGGGTATGCTTCCAGTCTCGATGCCGTGGACTTCGCGCCCACCGCGGGCTGGTCGCCAACGGGCAGCGTGGAGCTGATCCCGGGGCACTGCTACATCGTGTGGACCCGCGACGACCACTACGCCAAGTTCCGTGTCACCGGGCTGTCGGCCACGCTGGTGAGCTTCAACTGGGGCTACCAGACGGCAGCCGGCAACCCCGAACTGCACGCTCGTCCGTCGCACCCCGACTCGCCGGCCCCGCGGCCGGTGGTCTGGCTGCGCTAGCAACGTTGTTTCAGCCGCCGGTTCACGTCCCGGCGGTGTAGTAGCTCATCGGGGGCGGTGCCAGGCACCGCCCGCCGGGGCGCCATCAGGGAGCAGCGAGCCTTGCAGGCTCAACCCCCCTGGTCCCGGGTGGCGCCACGAACACCAAGGAGCAAGTCATGAGACTCATCCCGAGCACGTTGGTCCGCACGGTTCCCGCGGCGCTGCTGTTGCTCGCGTTCGCGGCTGCACCGGCGCTCGCGCGCCGCATGGATGTCGAGGTCTGGACCGACCGCGGCGACGATGCCGTGTACGAGCCGGGCGATGCCATGCGCGTGAAGGTCCGCGCCACCGATGACGCCTACCTGCTGGTCTACGAGATCGACTCCGAGGGCGCCGTCAACCTGCTCTACCCGTTCAAGCGCGGCACCGGCCGGATCGAGGCCCGTCGCACGCTGCGCCTGCCCGAGGACAACTCCGACTACCAGCTGGCTGTCGAGCGCGCGACAGGCCAGGGCTTCCTCGTGGCCGTGGCCTCCGACCGTCCGTTCCGCGAGTTGCCGTGGTTCCTGCGCCCATTCGACCCGCAGGCGGCCTCGGTCGGCTACGAGGGCGACCCGGAGGGCCGCGACCAGGTGGAAGAAGGCTTCGACGACAAGGGCCACGTCGTGGGCGACCCCTACGTCGCCATGGAACGCATCCGCCGCCGGGTCATGGACCAGCCGGGGAACACGGAAGACTTCGCGACCGCGTACTCGACCTACTACGTGCACGAGCAGGTGCGCTACCCGCGCTACCTGTGCAATGACTGCCACCGCCCGACCCGCTACGCGTGGTGGAACGGCTTCGATCCCTATTACGCGCACTGCAGCGTCATCGACTTCCGTGTCAACTGGGGCTGGTGCTGGGGCCCGCAGATGTGGACCTCGTACCTGCCCTACTATTACTACGTCGTGCGCAGCGATTGCCCGCCGCGCTACCAGCCCTGGTACGACAACCGCACGCGGTTCTCGTCCTGGGACGGCTGGAACCGCTGGAACGACCTGTGGGGCGGCCAGCTGCGCCGCACCAAGCCCGCTGCGGCCCCGGTCAGCTACTCGCCGCCGACGCCGCGCGGTGTGGTGTGGCGGCAGGGACAGACGCCGCCCGGGTTCGTGCCGCCCGACGTACGTCGCCAGACCGGGACGCCCGGAAGCGGCCCGCAGGGTTGGATGAATCGTGACCGCGGTGACGGCAAGCCGGTGTGGCGAGAGGGACCGCGCACCCGCCCCGACATCGGTGGAGGCAGCGCGCCCGCGCCCGGCGAGGAGAGCCGTGGCCGTCCAGGCTGGCGCGACTTGGGGCAGCGGGGCGGAGCCACGCCGCAGCCAGCACAGGGTGGTGGACAGGGCGGACAGGGCGGACAGAGCGGTCAGGGCGAGCAGCGCCGGCCTTCGTGGAGGAATGGCGATACGCCGCGCCATGAGCCACCCCGGAATGATCCGCCACGCAACGATCCGCCACGCCAGGATCCACCGCGGCAGGACCCGCCGCGGCAGGATCCACCGAGCTTCAAGCAGCCGCCGTCCGATGCCCCCAGGTGGTCGCCGCCGGCAGCCAAGCCGTTCACGCCCAAGGGGCACGGTGGCAACCGCTGAGGGTTGAGGGCGCTGGCCTGCGGGCCGATGTCCTATAGTGCCGATTCGCTCCCGGGCGACGGTGGCCGCCAACCGGCCGCCGTCGCCCGGGTGTTCGCAGCAACGCTCTCCCGGAGGCACGCTTGAAGCTGATCCGTGCGCTGATGCTGGCGATACCCGTCGCCGTCCTCGCCACGCCCGTCCTGGCCGAGCAGCCGGGCTTCGCTTTCCTCGAGGTACCTGCGGGTGCGCGAGCGGCCGCGATGGGCGGTGCATATGCGTCGGTCGCGCGCGGAGCCGAGGCGGCGTTCTGGAATCCCGCGGGCCTCGCCGAGTTCGACGGCACGCAGTTCTCAGGGACGCACACCGAGACCTATACCCACCTGCGCCACGAGCAGGTGGCGCTGGCCGGGCGCATGTTCGGCGGTGGGCTGGCGGCCTCGCTGCGCGCCATGTACTCGGAGCCGATCGCCGAGCGCGACGATATCGGCAATGTCATCGGCTCGTTCGGCTCACACGACCTCGAGTTCCTGGCCGGCTACGGCCGCAAACTCGCGGGCGGCATGAGCCTGGGTTTCACCGCGCAGATCGTGCGCGAGCGCATCGCCGATCTCGCCGCCGGCACGTTCGCGGTCGGGGCCGGCGCGGCGTGGGACGTGGGGCTGCTGCCCGGCGGGCGCGCCAGCCTGAGTGTGCATAACGTGGGCCCCTCGGGGCACTACACGATCGACGGCCAGCAGGGCCAGGCCGTCAACCTGCCGGCGGCGTTACAGGGCGGGCTGTCGTTGGCGCACGGCACGTTCCAGAACCTGAACGGCCTGCTGGCGCTCGAGGCACGCGCGACGCGCGGCCGCAGGGCGCTCATCGCGCTCGGCGGCGAGCTCGATTCGCCGGCTGGCGCAGCGCTGCGGTTCGGACTGCGCACGGGCGACGACGTCGCCACCTGGAGCGCGGGCGCGGGCTGGCGCAGCAAGGCGCTGCGCGTCGACTACGCGTTCGTCCCGTCCCGGCTCGAGCTCGACGACACGCACCGGTTCTCGCTGACGGCGAACTTCTAAGCCCGCGCTCGCGTGCGTCACGCTGGGGCCGGCCAGGTCTTGAGTTCGATGTGGCCGTCGGTGAGTTCCGCATACGTGAAGTGGTCGAGCCAGTCGCCGAGGATGAAGAACTCGCGGTTCGGCTCGCGACGTTCGTACGCGTGATGGAAGTGCCCGATGAGCACGCCATCGAAGCCCTCGCGAAAGCGCGGCTCGGCGATCTCGCGCCACAGGCGCTGCGGCTCGAGGGGCGCTTCGCCGCGTGAGCCTCGCGACCAGCGCGATACCGCATGTGCGAGCGGGATGCCGAGGTCCGGGTGCAGGCAGCCGTACAGCGCCAGCCCCGCCCGCGAACGCAGGACGCTGCGCAACGCGCGATAGCCGAGGTCGCCGCCCACCAGGCCGTCGCCGTGGTGCAGCCACAGCCGGCGGCCCTGCGCCTCGACGGTGGCGGCGCCGTCGATGGTGCGTATCCCGAGCGTGTCGCGGAAGAACCGGCCCAGCCAGAAATCGTGATTGCCGTTCAAGTAGGCAATGTCGACGCCCGTGTCGCGCAGGCGCTGGAGCACCGCCAGCGTGGGGAAGTGGCGGCGCGGGATCGCGGTCCGGTACTCGAACCAGAAGTCGAACAGGTCGCCGACGATGTACAGCGACGAGGCCCGGCCCGGCAGCGAGTTCAGGAAATCGTGAAGCCTCGCTGTGCGGGCGCCTTCCTGCGCAGCGGGATCCATTCCCAGGTGGGCGTCTGACAAGATGAAGACAGAGGTGGCATGCATGACGAAGCAGCATAAGCGGTACGGCGCGCGGGCCGCCAACCCAGCGCGTGCCCGCATCTCCCGCAGCGGTGGGCGGAATCCCCGCGCCGGTTCAGCACTCGCAGGCGGATTGCAACCCTGCGCGCCCTGTGCGTATCGAAGCGGTCAGCGCGTCCACGTGCCGCGGGCGCATTTGACGGGCATGTGACAGCGAATTGCTACCGCGCGGCCCGCCCGCGCCGTAAGCTCTTCTTCCTCGTCTACGCGCCCCCACGTGCCGATGATGTTGAACAAACCACCATGTAACGGAGGAGCCCTCACGATGAACGGCAATCGGGTCACCACCCCTCGCCACTACTTCCTCGGTGCCGCGGCACTCATCGCCGCGGGCCTCGTGCTCGGCCTGGGCCTGAGCGCTGGACTCAACCTGCCCCGCGTCTCGCACGCGGCTTCCAACGTCGCGCTCGCGGCGGTCACGAACTCCGCTGAGCTGCCCGAGAGCCCGTTCGTGTCCGTGGTCGACAAGGCGCTGCCCGCCGTGGTGTTCGTCGACGTCGTCAAGAAGGTCGGCGGCGAAGGTGGCGACTCCTCGGACGAGTTCATGCGCAAGTTCTTCGGCCAGCCCATGGCGCGCCAGCAGCACGTGCCGTCCTCGGGCTCGGGGTTCATCATCGATCGCGAGGGCCGCATCCTCACCAACAACCACGTCGTGCGTGACGCCGAGACCATCAAGGTCACGCTCAACGATGGCCGGACGTTCAAGGCCACCACGGTCGGCACCGACCCGGCCACGGACGTGGCGGTGATCAAGATCGAGGGCACGAACCTGCCTGTCCTGCCGCTCGGGGATTCCGACAAGCTGCGCATCGGCGACTGGGCCATCGCCATCGGCAACCCGCTCGGCGACCTGCGCGGCTCGGTCACGGTCGGCATCATCAGCGCGCAGGGGCGCAGCAACCTCAACATCTTCGGCGGCACCCCTGACTACCAGGACTTCATCCAGACCGACGCCAGCATCAACTTCGGCAACTCGGGCGGTCCACTGTGCAGCATCCGGGGCGAGGCCATCGGCATCAACACCGCCATCAACACCAGCGGCCAGGGCATCGGCTTCGCCATTCCCATCAACCTCGCGCGCCACGTCGCCGAGCAGCTGGTGGCGCATGGCACCGTCAAGCGCGCCATGATCGGCGTGACGCTGGCGAACATGACGCCGGAGATCGCCGAGGGCTTCGGGCTCGGCAACCAGCAGGGCGTCATCATCCAGAATGTCTTCAAGGGCCAGCCCGCCGAGAAAGCCGGCCTGCAGCGCAATGACGTCATCGTGGACATGAACGGCTCGCCGGTGACGGACCGCGACAAGTTCCGCTTGAAGATCGCGGACACACCGTCCGGCACGCGCATCAAGCTGGGCGTGCTGCGCGAGGGCAAGCACATCAACACTGAGGTCGTGCTCACCGATCGCGATGACAACATGGCGAACGCCCAGGTCAGCCCGCCCGCCGGGGAGGATGCCGGCGCCATCGGCATGACCGTCCGCAGCCTGACGCCCGCCGAGCGCAGCGAGCTCAAGGTCGATTCCGGTGTGCGCGTGACCGAGGTGGCCGAGGACAGCGAGGCGCAGGACAAAGACATCCAGGTTAACGACGTCATCGAGGAAGTGAACCGCGTGCCGGTGAGCAACGCGGAAGAGTTCCGCGCCCAGGTCGCGAAGGTGCGCAAGGCCGGCAAGCCGGTGGTGCTGATCGTGAACCGTAACGGTGCATCGCGCTTCGAGACGCTCAAGCTCGACAAGTAGGCATACCGCGCGGTACAAAGTGATCGACTCGGGCGGGAGGCGACCCAGTGTCGCCTCCCGTCACGCCATGGACGGCGGGAAGGGTACGAAGGACTCATGTCACTCCGCACACTGCACCTGCATCGCTTGCCTGCCCGCGTGGCCGCATTCAGCCTGGCCCTGATCGGCCTGCTGCCCGCCGCCGCGCCGGCCCAGACGGGCAGCGCTCCGGTCGCGCCCGGGATCGTCCAGCTGACCGGCATGCACACGTGGTCCGCGCCGGGCGGCACGCGCGTCGTGCTCGACTTCAGCGGCGAGGTCGTGCCGGTGTCCCCGGATTCCGGTTCGGGCTCGCAGCTGGTCGTGGCGGTTCCGACGCGCGGCATCACGGCCGCGGCCGGCGTGCCGTCCAGCCTTGCCGTCTCGGACGGCGCGGTGGAGCGCGTGGAGTCGATCTTCGATGCGACCGGTTGCCGGTTCTGGGTCCGGCTCTCACCCGGCGCCACGTTCAAGGTGTTCCCGCTGCCGGCCGAGGACGACAAGCCGTTCCGCATCGTGGTGGAAGTCATGCGTCCGGGCGCGCAGGCCGCCGAGGACAAGCGCCTCGCGGCCATCGCCGCGACCAAGAAGAAGACCCGCACGCGCCTGGTCGTCATCGACGCCGGCCACGGCGGCGACGACGTGGGTGCGCGCGGCCCTGGCGCGGTGTACGAGAAGTACATCACGCTGGCCATCGCGCGCCGTCTGGCCGACTCGCTCAACGGCATCCCGGGCCTGCGCGTGCTGCTCACGCGCGACAAGGACTTCTTCATCCCGTTGCGCGAGCGTTACCAGATCGCCGAGAAGGTGAAGGCGGACCTGTTCGTGAGCATCCACTGCAACTCCTCGCGCCGCCGCGGCTCGGGCAGCGGCACGGAGGTGTACTTCCTGTCCCTCAAGGGTGCCACCGATCAGGGCGACCAGGACCTCGCCGACATCGAGAACGCCGCCGATCGCCTCGGCGGGCTGGCACCGCAGGCGCAGGACGACGTGGTCAGCGTGCTCTACGACGTGAAGCGCAATTCCATGCTCGAACGCAGCCAGTTGCTGGCCGAGACGCTGCTCGACCACCTGGCCCTCGACCGGAGAGTCGAATCGCGCGGCATCAAGCAGGCCGGGTTCGTCGTCCTCAAGTCGGTCGAGTTCCCGTCCGCCCTCGTCGAGACGGCCTTCATCAACAACCCGCGCGAAGTCCGCCTGCTCAAGGATCCGCTGTTCCAGATCCGCATGGCGGGCCAGCTCGCCACGGGCATACGCGCCTACTTCGCGAAAGCAGGCGTCACGCTGGCCCCAGACGACTCGCCCGGAGCCGCGACCGGCAGCTCCGACTCCCGCTGACCCAAGCGAGCACTGCCGCCCGGCCGCCCATCGCACCTCCGCTGCGGCGGTAAGCGTGGGGGGTCGCGATTCAGAGGCGTCGAGAGGCCTCTGAAGCCAGGATGGCGAAAGAGGCCGAACGCCGAGCGACCGGAGCGCACGATGCGCAGGGAGCGTCCTCTGAATCGCGAGCCCCGCGCTTACCGCACGCCGCGACAGCCTGCGCCAAGCGGAACGAGAGTCAGTTCGAGCGCCCACCGATCTCGGTGATGCGGCCGTCGCCTGGTTGATCGTACGACTTGCCGCCGGCGCTGTGGGCGATGACCCATGCCTCCATCGCATCGCGGATCATGCGGCCCGTGTCGGTGCGATTCGTGCCCTGGGCGAGCGCGTCGTAGTGGTCGCCGCCGGTGATCATGAAGTTGTTCGCGGCTACGGTGTAGGTTCTTGCGGGGTCGATCGGGGTGCCGTCGGTGAGCGTGAGTTGCGTGACGCGCTGCATGTCCGGCTTGCTCTGGTCGATCGTGAATCGGATGCCGCTGACCTGCGTGACGCGGTCGTTGTGGAGCGATTGTTCGAGCGCCAGCTTCACCAACGCGCCCGTGAGCTGCAACGTGACGATGGTATTGTCGAACGGCATGACCGCGTAGATCTCGCCGCGCGTGACCGAGCCGGCGTCGAGGTCGGCACGCATGCCGCCCGGGTTCTGCAGCGCGATGTCCGCCTTCGAATCGGCACGCATGGCGTCGGTGATGAAGTCGCCGATCGTGGACTCCGGCCGGCGCCGGTGCAGCGCCACGCCCGCCGTGCCCACCACGCCGGCCGCGACCGGCGCCACGCCGGCGTTCCAGCGCTGGACGCGCGCGGACCACGCGCTGTCGGCGGGCCCGTCGGCGAACACGGTGAGCACGCGCTGGCTGCTCTCCACGACGTTCCGCTTCACCGGGTCCACCACCAGGTCGACGACCGCGAGGTACTGCCCGAGCGAGCCCGCGATCAACACCGGGTGCCCGTTCACGTGATCGTCGATCACGTTGTGGCTGTGACCGCCGAGCCACACGTCCACCGCCTCGACGTGGCCCAGGCGTGCGAGGTCGCCGCGCGCGTGACGCGAGGTATCGGTCTCGGCCGGGATGTGCCCGACGCCCACCACCACCATGGCGCCTGCTTTGCGCAGCCGCGCCCCGACGCGTGCGGCGGTGGTCGAGTCGTCGTCGAAGCGCAGCTGCGCCACGTTGGCGGCGAGCGTCACGCGCGGCGTGCCGGGGTAGGCCAGGCCCACGATGCCGATGCGCACACCGCGCCGCAGCACAGTGGTGTCCGAGCGCGCCCAGCGGGGGAGCTTGCCGGTCTTTCGCTCGACCATGTTCGCGGCCAGCTCGCCGAAGTGCATCTCGTGCACGCGGCTCACCAGCGTGTCCACGCCCCAGTCGAACTCGTGGTTGCCCACGGCGGCAGCGGTGTAGCCGAGCGCGTTCATCTGCTCCACCACCGGACGGCCGAACTGGAGGTTGGAGATCATCGTGCCCTGGAACAGGTCGCCGCCATCCAGCAGCACGCTGCCCTCCGGGTTCACCGCGCGCTCGCGCGCGATGGCCGCGGCCAGCGCGACGCTGCCACCCGTGGGCCGCTGGCTGCGCCGGTCGCGCGAGCCGCCGAGGATGGCGCCGTGGAAGTCGGTGGTCTCGAGCAGGCGCAGCGCCGGGAAGCGCAGGTTCGCGAGCATCCCCAGCCATTGCGCGCGCGTGAGCGGTGCGGCGAGCCCGAGCGGGCCCAGGCCGCTCACGCCGGTGAACAGTCCGCGCCGGAACGAGCCGTCGCCCAGCTTGGAGCTGAGCGCGAAGTGTTGCGAGCGTGCGGTGCGTTCGCACCAATCGAGCGCCAGGCTGATCGTCGCCGGCTGGTAGGTCTCGAACCGGTCGGCTTGAGCGAGCTGCCCCAGCACGCCCTTGGACAGCATGCCGTCGAGCCACACCCGCAGCGAATCCGGCACGTCGCCCCACGCGTTGGAGGGTTTGGCGGAGCGCATGTCGAACGCGCGCGCGAGCCAGTAAACCAGGTCCACGCGCCGTGCCGGCTCCGCCGCACCCAGCCGCATGACCTCGGCCCGTGGCGCCACGCCCAGTCGCACGAGGCGGTCCACGAGCGGCCGCTCGGGCGCGCCCGCGTAGTCCGGGAGCAGCGTCCACGCCGGCGTACCCGCGGGGTCGAGCGTGTGCTTGTCGCTCACCCAGCGGGCGAGTAGCTGCGGCATCGAGGCGCCCGTCTGCCAGACACGGCGCGCGCGCCGCAACGTCTGGTAGTCGCCACCCCCCGCGAGCCTGTACGAGTTCGCCACCACCTTGAAACGCTGTGCCGGCTCGAGCGGCCGGTCCTTCCACGTCAGGTTGACGATGCGCGAGCCGGCCGGACGCGTGAGGTCGATCTCGTACTCGACACCATAGGCCGCATCGAACTGAAAGCCCGCGGCGTCGGGTCGCAGGATGGGTGTGACCCCGTCCCACGCGTAGTCGCCGAGCATCGAGGCGGCGTGCTCCAACGTCTGCTTGAGCTCGGCGCCCGAGAGCTCGACGACGCCGAGGGAGTTGTCGTAGGGGTACAGCCGCACCAGGTCGCGGCGGCGGATGGGGCCAGGGGCAATCGTCTGCGTGGGGTCGAACATCGCCGCCAGTGAAACGTCCGCGCCCGTGAGCTCGAGCTGGCAGCGGTGGATGAGCCGCCACAGCGGGTTGTCGCCCAGGCGGCCGTACGGGGCGCTGAACGCGGCGGTCGCCTCGCCGAGCACCTGGTCCAGGGTGGACCGTGTCTCAGAGGCGTAAGGCTCCACCAGCGCGTGCATCACGCCGTCGCTCGCGACGCTGTCGCTCACCGACGTGACGCTGGCGGTGCGCGAGGCCAGCTGCCAGTCGGCGAGGGCCGAGGCGCGCGTGAGCTTCAAGTCGATGCGACCGAGCGCCTCACCGTTCTTGCCAGCCTGCGTCACGATGGCGCCGCCGATGGGGACGGACGCCACCACCTGATGCGTGTGCCCGAGGATGACCGCGTCGAGTCCAGGCACCTCGTAGGCGAGCCGGTAGCCCAGGTTCTCATTGGGGATCTCGCCCGGGTGCGACCGCGCGTCGCCCGCGCGCATGGCGGGATCGCGCTCGAGGCCCATGTGCACGAGCGCGATCACCACCTGGCAGCGTTCGGCGCCACGCAACCGCGCGACCTCCGTGCGTGCCACCTCGAGCGGATCGAGGAAGCTCAAGCCCCGACACAACGAGGTGTCCATGAGCATGGGCACGGCCGGCGTGGTGAGCCCGATGATGCCGATGCGAGCTCCGTCCACGAGCTTCACGAGCGTGCTGGCGAACGCCGGTTGTCCAGT
>JAYVCN010000293.1:0-2811 GCA_043749875.1 Candidatus Eiseniibacteriota bacterium
CTGGTGGTGTTCTCTCCCGAACAGTGCGCCGGGGGACCGCTCGGCGCACTGGCCGGCGCGGACGGTCGCTGGCTGCTCGACCGCTACATCATCTCCTACGCGCCCTCGGCCACCTTATACGCACTGGCGCGCGAGCACCGTCGCACCTGGCCGCGTGCGAGTCCCGCCCTGGTGGTGGGCGACCCAGCCTATCCGCAGGGCAGCGAAGCGCGCTGGGCCAGACTCGCGGGCAGCCGCGACGAGATCGCCGCGGTGAACACGGCAGTGCCCGGCGCGAGCGTGCTGTCGGGGGCCGCGGCGAATGCGCGTGCGCTCAAGCAGCTCGCGAGCACGGGTCAGATGTCCCGCTACCGACTGGTGCATCTCGCCATGCACACCGACATCGACCTCGCGCACATCCTCGCATCCACGCTCGTGTTGGCTCCCGATGCCGCCGGCCGCCAGGATTCCCGGCTGAGTGCGCGCGAGATCGCCGACGGCTGGCGGCTCGACGCCGACCTCGTGTGCCTGACCGGCTGCCGCTCCGCCTCGGGCGTGGGCGCCGCCGGGCAAGGCTGGCTCGGGTTTCAACAGGCCTTCTTCCGCGCCGGTGCGCGCTCGGTGCTGGTGAGCCTGTGGCCGGTGGACGACACGGCGGCGGCGCTGCTGGTGAAGGAGTTCTATGCGCGGCTCGTGCAGGGCAGCGCGATGGGTTCACGCGCGCAGGCGCTGCAGGGTGCTCAACACGCCGTACGCGAATGGCGCAACGCGGCCGGTCAACGTCCGTTCGCGCATCCGGCTTACTGGGCGGGGTTCGCACTGATGGGGGATCCCGGATAGCAAAACGCTGTGCTACGGTGCGCGGTGCTGTTCTCGCGAACTCGTGACGCCCCTGCCGCCGCAGGGGGGCCCTCTCGCACCGGAGATCCCATGCGCATCCCGACCCTAGCCTCGGCGCTGCTCGCGATGCTTCTCGCAAGCACGGCCACTCACGCCCAGACGCACTATTCGTTGGAGGTCGCCCGCAAGCTCGTCGGCCTTGGCAGCCCCCGCGTTTCTCCGGACGGCCAGCACATCGCGTTCGTGGTCACGCGCCCGAACTTCGATGAGAACCGGAACGAGAGCGAGCTGTGGCTCGCCGACGCGGTCGCGGGAGGTCCGCACGCGCTGACGTTCGAGCGTCACGCGGTGGCTTCCCCGCAGTGGTCGCCGGACGGGGCGACGATCGCGTTCCTCGCGCCGGACGACAAGGACGAGACGCAGGTCTGGCTGCTGCCGATGCGCGGCGGCGAGGCGCGCCGGCTGACGCGCTCGCACACCGGCGTCGAGCACTTCTCGTGGCGCCCGAACGGCGGCGCCATCGCCTACGCGGCTGCCGACACCGTGGCCGTCCGTGAGGGCGAGGCGAAGAACCTCACGACGTTCCACGTCGGGGACCAGGACCTGTTCCTGCGGAAGGAGCTTCCGCCTCAGCACATCTGGGTGCAGCCGCTCGACGGCGAGGCCCGGCGGCTCACGAGCGGTTCCTGGTCGCTCGAGTTCGAGTTGCCACCGGGCAGCGCCCCGTCCCGCCTGGCGTGGTCGCCCGACGGCAGGCAGATCGCGTTCGCCCGCGTGCCGGCGCCGCAGAGCGGCCGGCTCGATTCGGTGAGCGTGGCGGTGATCGACGTGGCGAGCGGCGCCATCCGCTCGCTCACCGGCGCGACGCGCTTCCAGAACAATCCGGCGTGGTCTCCGGATGGTCACAGCGTCGCCTACTGGTATCCGCGTGATGGGCGCGGCGACATCAATTGGGAGAACGAGCTCTACGTCGCTCCGGCGGCCGGCGGGCAGGGGCGCAGCCTGACGCGCACGCTCGACCGCATGGTGTTCAACGGGCAATGGCTCGCCGACGGCAAGACGCTGCTCGTGGCCGCGAACGACCGCACCGGCGTGGGCGTGTGGCTCCAGCCCGTGGCGGGGCCGGCCCGGCGCCTCGAACTCGGGGATCTGGTCGTGAACGGCGCGTTCGGCTACGACGTCGATGCGGGTCGCACCGGGCGTATCGCGTTCATCGCCACCACCGCCGACCGACCCGCCGAGCTCTACGTGCTCGATTCGCGAGAGGCCAAGCCCCGCCGGCTCACCGAGTTGAATGCCTGGGCGAAGGACGTGCACTTCGGGCGCATGGAGCGCGTGACCTGGAAGACGCACGATGGGTTCGACGCCGACGGCGTGGTGACCTATCCACCGGATTTCGATCCCGCTCGCCACTACCCGCTCGTGCTCAACATCCACGGCGGCCCGACCTCGGCGTCCAAGACCGCGTTCTCGACGTTGCCCCAGCTCATGGCGGCGGAAGGCTGGGTGGTGTTCATGCCCAACTATCGTGGCAGTGACAATCTCGGCAACGCCTACCTGGCCGCGATCCAGGGTGACTGGGGCCCGGGACCGGGCCGCGACGTCATGGCGGGCGTGAAGGCCCTGCGGCAGCGGCCGTACATCGATGGCAAGCGCACGGCCGTCACCGGTTGGTCCTACGGCGGCTACATGACCTCGTGGCTGCTCGGCAATTACCCGGACGAGTGGACCGCAGGCATGGCAGGCGCACCGGTGACGAGCTGGGAGGACCAGTACAACCTGTCCGACGGCAGCGTCTCGACGCGCTATGTGCTCGGCGGCTCGCCGTGGACCGGCGACCGTCAGCGGCTCGCCCGCGAGCAATCGCCGATCACCTACGCGACCAAGATCAAGGCGCCGACGTTGGTGATGGCGAATATCGAGGACTTCAGGGTCCCGCCCTCGCAGGTGATGGCGTTGTACCACGCCATGAGGGACAACGGTGTGGAGACC
>JAYVCN010000294.1:0-2967 GCA_043749875.1 Candidatus Eiseniibacteriota bacterium
CTCGAGCTGGTTCACCGCTTCGTCGGCGGCGCGGTCCATGGCGCGCTGCACCAGTTCGAAGCGCGCCGCCGGCCCGACCGCCTCTGCCGTGTGCTGTTCGCTGGCGTGCTGACCGGCCAGCGCCGCCTTGGCCAGCACCGAGACCGGGTGTTGCATCGCCGCCATCTTCACGTCGGCCGCGTTCTCGGTGCCGCGAAAGACTTGCAGGAAGTTCGCATCCTGGCCGCGCACGCGGCTGTACAGGCGCAGCCGGTCCCACAGCACGCCCCACGAGTACACCGACATCCCCGCCAGCAGCAGCAGCACGGCCTTGGAGAACGGACTTGCATGCGCGATGAGACCGGGGATGGATGCAGTCCCACCCGCACCGATCTGGAGCAGTAGCGAAGCGGTCACGAAACTGGCCACAGGGGCGATCACCATCGGCTTCACCTTCCTTGTGAAGTCGCGCCGGCCCAGGATGGGTGCGGGCGTTTTCGCTGGGAGAGCGAGCGCCACGCTAGCACATGCCGTGTGCGTGCCCCAAGCGGAACCGCCGCCAGAGCTGATGTCGCGGCGGCGTTCGTTGCACAACACCGGCAACACGTCGTGGTGGCGGTCAAGAGGGTGACAAATCCCGGGCCGGCGCGTCACACCGACGCGCTTTGCGGTTACAGTTTCTGCACGCTGGGCCGAACACCCTCACCGCTGGCCGACCCCCTAAGGAGTGCCATGATCCGACCGCGACTCCGCTGCGCATCACCGCCGCCACGCTGGCGCTGCTCGCGTTCGCGCCCCTCGCGGCGACAGCGCGGCCCGCGCCCTCGTTCAGCGTCAAGACGCTCGAGGGCAAACCGCTGCGCCTCGCCGAACTGCGGAACAAGCCGGTGATCGTGGACTTCTGGGCGACATGGTGTGGCCCGTGCCGCGCCAGCATGCCGCACCTGTCGAGCATGCAGACGCGCTACGAGAAGCAGGGACTCACCGTGATCGGCATGTCGGTGGACGACGGCGGGCCGCAGCGCGTGCGCAAGTTTGCGAACCAGCTCGGCGTCAAGTTCACGCTCGCGATGGCGAACGACGAGATCCTCGACGCGTACGGCCCCATCCGCTCGATCCCGACGACGTTCTTCATCAACCGCAAGGGCGACATCATACGCCGGGTCGTGGGCTATATCGATGGCGAGACGATGGAGGACTATGTGAAGGAGATCCTCGAGTAACGAGGCCCTCCCCGACTTGACGCTGCGCCAGACGCCGCCGGGCACTCGCCCCGGGCCCGCATGGTTCGCGCTGCTGCTCGCGACGGAGGTGCCGCTCACGGGCCACTGTTACCTACCTGGTGACACCGCTGGCTGGCGTGGGCCTCGCGGCCGGCCTTCTGCTGGCGCGGCTCGCGCCGCGTGTGCCCGCCCGTCGGCGGTGAGCGGTGAACGCCACGCAGGGTATCGTGCAGCCCGCCGGCTCGGGATTCGGGAGGCATGCTCACTTCCCGCTCGTCAGTGCACACTACACGGGGCCGGGCGTTGAACATTGTTCCTGCCGGGCGTGAAGGTGCTGGGGATGGGGGACGGCGTACCGAGGGCCTGGGAGCGCGCACATGACGGCCGCTTCGAGGACGACGGTCGGCTGAACGACGTGGGTCGCGGTACCACGGCGCTTGATTCACTCGCGACGAACTACTTCGCCGGCGAGCGCTGGCAGGACGCGCGCACGGCGCTCGAGCGGCCGATCGACTGAGAGCCGACGGGCCCGAGATCCGCTGGCGGCTGGGCGCTGCCCTCGCTCACCTGGGCGACCAGGCCGGCGAATCCGCGCTGGCCCGCCTGCTGATGGAACGCTGGCCGGATTCGCCGTGCGCGCGGATGCTGCGCGAGATCGCCGCGCGCACATCGGGGAGGGCGGGCGGGCGGCGCACTGACCCCTGTATGCGGGTGACATTCGCCGACGCCCACAAGTAAACGCACTGCCGAACAACCCTCGCCCGCCGACCTTGTCGCGTGGGCGCCCGTGTCGAGCCCTGTGTGCTGATACTTACAATGCTGGATCCAGGTCTTCGGTACGGGTGCGACTCCCGTCGTACGGGTCAGCTGGGGCGAGGTGAAGGCCCCGCTAGCGCGGCATTTTCCGAAGCCCGGGTTGAAGGGCCCCGGGTCCTTGTCTAGACTCGCCGGATGAAGAGCGACGTCGCCCCCGCCAACTCCATGCTGGGCCGGCCACCAGCGATGCAGCCATGGATCCGCCGGATTGAGGATTGGGGTCTCGTCCCCGGCTCGCGGATCCTGGCTGTGGGGGCCGACACAGGACCGCTTGTCACAATCCTGAGAGCGCTCGGGCACGATGTCACGGTCGCGGGTCCGGTGGATGGCCTTGCTGCACCCGAGCGGGAGTTCGATGGGGTCATCGCCCTGGGGTTCCTGGAGCGCGCCCGCTGGGATCGCTGGGCGCTACGGCGCTTGCGCCATACTCTTAAACCCGATGGCCTATTGGTTCTGGCCGTCCCCAACATCTTCAGCCCGCTGTCGCTCGCCAACCCGGTTTATCTCGCGCGCAAGCTTTCGAAACAATTCTCGAAGATGCTGCGCCGGGCAGGCTCCCCGCGAAGCATCGAACCGATCCGAAGCTACCCTGCGGGAGCCCTGCGGAGCATGGTCGAGCAGGTAGGTTTCAAGGTCCGCGATGCTCGATCGCTCGGCCCCCCGGGGCTCCGATCTTGGCCGGGAGCCGGAGGCTGGACAGCGAGTCATCACCTCGTCATCGCGCAGCGTCGACCCGGACTCTTCGGCCCTGGCTCGGACCGCCCGTTTCCAGATCCGGGCCGACACCGGGAGCGATACGAACACGACCATCGCGGAGAGTTCGAAGCGCGGGACCAGTGGCGCGCCCGGCATGC
This sequence comes from Candidatus Eiseniibacteriota bacterium, assembly GCA_043749875.1. Taxonomy (GTDB): domain Bacteria; phylum Eisenbacteria; class RBG-16-71-46; order RBG-16-71-46; family RBG-16-71-46; genus JAIOPA01. The sequence goes on from JAYVCN010000294.1 coordinate 2,873, forward strand.
GGTTTCAGCGGTGGTGGCGACGCCTTTCGAGCCCGGGTCCTGTGCGGGCAGATCCGTCTTGGTGCTGTCGCCGCATCCGGACGATGAGATCATTG
>JAYVCN010000295.1:0-10890 GCA_043749875.1 Candidatus Eiseniibacteriota bacterium
TGATGGAAGTAGAGCGCCGCGCCATGGTCGATGAGCCACAGTCGCCCATGCCAGCACAACAGGTTCGGATTGCGTGCCGTGCGATCCACGTTGCTCGCGAACGCATCGAACCACACGATGTCCGAGGCCTCCGCGGCCGTGGGCGGCGGCCCCGCGACGGGGTCGAACGTGATGCTGCCGGGCAGGTAGTCGAGCCCCAGATTCGAGCCGACGCTGGCCCGCAACAGATCGCGGATCTCCGGGTCGGGTTCGTTCCGGCCGAGCGGCTCGCCCACCTGCACGCGCACGAGTTCGGGAACGCGCAGCCCGGCCGCTCGCGCCAGCTCGCCGGTCACGCACTCGGCCACGAGCGCCTTGGCACCGTGCCCGGCGCCGCGGAACTTGACCACGTAGAGCCCGGCGTCATCGGCCTCCACGATGGCGGGCAGCGAGCCGCCTTCGCGAAGCGGAGTCACGTAGCGGGTCGCGGTCACGGTGCGCATCGCGACAGACTAACGCAGCGAGGCCCGGCTCGCCCTCGGGCCGCCGCATGCGTAGTCTCCCGCCCATGTCCTCCCCGGCCGCCGCACCGCAAGCCAGTCCGCTCGCGCGTCGGCTGGGCTTGCTCGATGTCACGCTCATCGTGATGGGCGGCATCATCGGCTCGGGCATCTTCGTGAACCCGTCCATCGTCGCCGCGCGCATGGGCAACGCCGCCGGCACGCTCGGCGCGTGGCTGCTGGGCGGCGCCATCGCGCTGGCGGGCGCGTTCGTATACGCCGAACTCGGCGCGCGCCGGCCGTTGGCGGGCGGCCAGTATGCCTACCTGCGCGAGGCGTTCCACCCAGCGCTGGCTTTCGTCTACGCGTGGAGCCTGCTGCTGCTCATCCAGACCGGCGGCATGGCGGCGAGCGCCATGACATTCGCGCGCTATGCCCGCGAGCTCGGGCACGTGCCGCTGCCCGAGGGCGTGCTGGCGGCACTCGTGCTGGGTGTGCTCACCGTGATCAATGCGCTCGGCGTGCGCGCCGGCGCCGGCACGCAGAACGTGCTCATGGTGCTCAAGATCGCCGCCATCCTCGCGGTGGTGGTGGCGGGCTTCACCGTGGTGGCGGCGGTGCGAGGCGTGACGCTGCCGGCGACAGCCGGTGGCATGGCCACGCCCGTCGCACACGCGTCCAACCTCGGCGCCGCCATGGTGCCGGTGTTGTTCGCTTTCGGCGGCTGGCAGACGGCGGCGTTCATCGGCGGCGAGGTGAAGGACCCCTCGCGCACGCTACCGCGTGGCATGGTGCTGGGCGTGATCGGCGTGGTGCTGCTCTACACGGCGGTCAACGTCGCCTGCCTGCGCGTGCTCGGGGCTTCTGGGCTCGCGGCCACGCCCGCCCCGGCGGCGGCAGTGATGCGCGCCGCCTTTGGCGAAGCCGGCGCGCGCTGGCTGGCGCTGGGTGTCGCGGCCTCGACGCTCGGGTTCCTGAGCCAGAGCATGCTCACCGCGCCGCGTGTCTATTACGCCATGGCTGCCGACGGCCTGTTCTTCAAGGCCGTCGCCCGCGTGAACGCGCGCACGCACGTGCCGGTGATGGCGGTGGCGCTGCAAGGGGTGGCGGCGGTGGCGATCGCGCTCACCGGCAACTACGGCCGCATCCTCGACACGGTGGTGTCCGCCGACTGGATCTTCTTCGGACTCTCGGCAGCGTGCGTGTTCCGGCTGCGAGCGGCCGACGCGGGGCGTGGTGCCGGGGCGAGTATCCCCGGTCATCCCTTCACGACGCTCGCGTTCATGGCGGCGAGCGCGTGGATCGTGGGGCAGGCGCTGGCGCACGATCCGCGCAATGGCGTGATCGGCATCGGGCTGCTGCTGGCCGGCTGGCCGGTGTTCCTGCTGTGGAAGCGCGCGGCCCGGCGACAGGCTTCGTAATTCCGGCGGGTCTGGGTCAGACTGCGGGGTACGACCACCCCCCCGGGTCACAAGGAGCACACCATGCCCCAGCACATCGCCCTGCCTGCGCGCATCACTTCCGCTGGGAACAAGCCCAAGCTGATCGACGAGTACATGGGCCGCATCAACACCAGCTCGACGCATGTGAGCATCGCCCGCATGCGCAGCCCCGAAGGTTGGCTGGAGCCGGGCCAGTGCCCCGAGTTCGAGGAACACACGCTCGTCATCCGCGGCATGCTGCGCGTGGAGCATGACGGCGGCACGCTGGACGTGCGCGCGGGAGAACTGGTGAGCGTGGCGCCCGGCGAGCGCGTGCGCTATTCCACGCCCGATCCGGGTGGGGCGGAGTACGTGGCCGTCTGCCTGCCGGCGTTCTCGCCCGAGCTCGTGCATCGGGAGACGTAGCCCGCTCGCGCCGCGTCCCTCATGGCCCTCGCCGATCCGGCCGATGACCCCTGAGGCCGCCGGGGTGCTCTCCGGCCAGGGAGGGCCGCATGAGGGGAATCGTTCTCGCGCTGCTGTGCGGCGCCGGTTGCGGTCTCGCCGTGACTGCGTTCGCGACCACCGATCCGCTGGCTGCCGCGCGCGCGGTGGTCGAGCGCTACGTGACCGTGACGGGCGGTCGCGCCGCGCTCGAAGCGGACACGTTACTGCATGCCCGCGGCCGGATCGCCGACGCGGGCATGAGCGGCACGTTCGAGGAGTGGCGCCGCGGCTCCGACCACGTGCTGCGCAACGAACACCTGGGCCTGTTGCGCACGCGCATGGGTTACGATGGCGCGCGCGGCTGGAGCACGGACTTCACCTCGCGCAAGGTCGGTCCGCTCGAAGGCAAGGACCTCGAGGCGCTGCGCGCCGAGGCGTGGTTCGGCTCCGAGCAGTGGGCACGCGACACCAGCACGCACCTGACGCTCGGCCCGAGTTCGTTCCTGTCCGGTCGCACGCTGCAGGCGATCGAGGTCACGCCGCCGGTGGGCCCGCGCCAGACGCTGTGGTTCGACCAGAACACCGGCCTGCTCGTGCGCATCACGCACCGCCGCGACCAGTACGACTGGAACGAGGACCTGTCGGCGTGGAAGACGCTCGCCGGGCGCAAGCGTGCGACCGTCGCCGCCGTGGGCATGCCGGAGTTCCCGTCGAGCTACCATCGCGCCGAGCTGGATAGCCTGTGGGCAGAGGGTCCTCGCGAGCCCGGCGCGTTCTCACCGCCGGCCACCACCGCGGCCCCCGTGACGTGGGTGGGCGCGCGCGGCAGGATCGAACTGCCATTCCACTACCGGCGCGGATCGGTGTGGGTGTCGCTGTCGGTGAACGGTGCGGCGCCCGCCGAATTCATCCTCGACACCGGCGCGTTCAACACCTGCCTCGATCGCAGCTACGCGCGGACGCTCGGCTTGCAGGCCGAGGGCGAACACATCGCCGAGGGCGTCGGCGGCTACGACACATTCGGCTTCACCCCGCTCAAGTCGCTGCGTTGGGGTGGAGCGAACGACAAAGCGGTCGAGCTGCACGACCTGCGCGCGGGGGTCATCGAGCTGCAGGCCGGCATGAGCTCGGTGGAGTGGGGCCGCACCGCAGGCCTGATCGGCTATGACGTGCTCAGCCGCTTCACGCTCGACATCGACTTCGACCGCCAGGTGCTGACGCTCTCCGACCCCGCGACCTACTCGCACACCGGCCCGGGCGCCGCCATCCCGATGACGCTGCACGGCAACGTGCCGAGCGTCGAGGCGAGCCTGAACGGTCGCTGCAAGGGCACGTACATCGTGGACGTCGGCAATGCCAGCGTGCTGTCGGTGGGCGCGGAGCAGGTGATGAAGTGCGGACTGCTGGGTGGGAAGCATAAGGAAGTGCAGCATTGGGTCGGCGGCATCGGCGGCGCGTTCGTGGAGAACGTGTGCCGGCTCGACTCGCTGGAGCTGGGGCCGTTCCGGTTCGTGGAACCGGTGGCCGGGCTCACGACGCACCACCAGGGTGGCGCCGGCAGCAAGGAGATCCAGGGCAATATCGGCACCACGGTGCTCGAGCGCTTCCGCTGCACGTTCGACTATGCGCACGGCACGCTGTGGCTGCAGCCGGGCGCGCGCTATGCGCAACGCGAGGCGTTCACGCGCAGCGGCCTGTGGTTCACGCGCTGGGCGGGTGTGGTGGTGGTGTTCGGCGTCGTCAGGCATTCGCCCGCCGAGGACGCGGGGCTCAAGATCCGCGACGTGCTGCGCGCCATCAATGGCAAGCCCATCGAGAAGTGGTCGCCCGAGGAGCTGGATGCGCTTCTTCAAGATGGCACCGCGGGCACGGTGGTCAAGCTCACGTTCGAGCGCGAGCTGCACGAGGAGACGGTCGAACTGACGCTGGCGGACGTGCTGTAGACGTTCGCGCGTCAGCCGCGCCGGCGCCCGAGGGGTTCCACGCACACCTTGAGGTCGGGGATCTCTGGCATTCCGCGATCTGATCCCGCCGCCGTCAGGCCACCCCCGCCCCCGCGCGCTCTTCCTCGCGCAGTCCGTAGAGCGGCTGGTACTTGCCCCACAGGTAATCGAGGTACGGCGCGAGCGTGAGCGGCGAGCCGGTCACGCGCTGCACGAGTTCCGATGCGGTGAACTTGCAGCCGTGCCGGTAGATGTTCTGTTTCAGGTATCCGTGCAGCACGCCGAACTCGCCGCGCTTCACGTCGGCCGGAATGTCGGAATGCGCCTTGACGGCGGCGGCGTAGAACTGCGCCGACAGGATGTTGCCGAGCGTGTAGCCCTGGAACGCGCCGCCGATCGCGCCCGAGTACCAGTGCACGTCCTGCAGCACGCCGCGCGTGTCGTCCGGCACCGGCAACCCGAAATCGGCCTCGAAGCGCTCGCGCCACACGCGCGCCAGGTCTTTCACCGCGACCTTGCCCTCGAGCAGGTCGAGTTCGAGGTCGAAGCGCAGCATGACGTGCAGGTTGTAGGTAACCTCGTCGGCATCGGTGCGGATGAGCGAGCGCTCGACGCGGTTGACGGCCCGATAGAGCGCATCGAGCGGCACGCTCTGCAACTGCTTGGGGAATGCCTGCTGCAGCCGCGGGTAGAAGTGCTCCCAGAACCCGCGGCTCCTGCCGACCAGGTTCTCCCACAGCCGCGACTGGCTCTCGTGCACGCCGGACGACGTGCCGCCGGCGAGCGGCGAGCCCTCGTAACTGCGGTCGATGCCCAATTCGTAGAGTGCGTGCCCGCACTCATGCAGCGTCGAATACAGCGCGTCGGTGATCTCGTCCTCGCGCACGCGCGTGGTGATGCGCACGTCGCCGAGCGAGAACTTGGTCATGAACGGGTGGTGCGTCTTGTCCTGGCGGCCGCGCTCGAAGTCGAACCCGAACCGGCGGATGACGTCGAGCCCGAACGCCAGTTGCGTCGCCTCGGGCGCGTGCTGGCGGATGCACGCGTCGTCCGCGAGCGGGCGCGAGGTGATCGCGCGCACGATCGGCACCAGCTTGCCACGCAGCTCGGCGAACAACTGCTTCACCGACGCGGCCTTCATGCCGTAGTCGGAGAAGTCGATGAGCGGGTCGGCGATGTGATCGTAGCCGGGGAAGCATTCGGCCATGCGGCGCGACAGCGACAGCGTACGCTCGAGCAGCGGCCGCACCGTGTCGAAGTCGTTGTTCGGCTTCGCCACCGTCCACGCCTGGTAGATCTCGGAGGAGTGCTCCTGGAACTCCGAAACCAGTTCCCCGGGCAGCTTCACCGACTGCTCCCACGAGCGGCGCGCCACGCGCACGAGCGAGGCCTCGTCGGAGTCGTAGGACAGCGTTGCGGTTTCCTTCGCGGCGGCGTCCAGCAGGCGGCCGGTCTCGGTCTCGACGAACTTCTCGTGGGCCAGGCGCGACAGGGTCGCCAGTTGGCGGCCGCGTGCGGGCGCGCCGCCGGGCGGCATGTACGTGGTCTGGTCCCAGCGCAACAGGCTCGCAGCACTGTTGAGGTCGTCCACTTCCAGCAGCCGTTGCTTGAGTGCCTCGAGGGCCTTCATCCCATCCTCCGTCCGATGATCGAGGGTTGAACGCCGGAGGGTAATGGGCGGGCTGGCCGCAGACCATCCCGCATTGGCAGTTCTGGCTTCAGTATCGCCGAAAACGCCTGCTCCGGCTACGTGGTAGGGGTTCTGAAGTACACTGCACTGGTCGCGCTGGCGTCGGCCTTGGCGCAATCGCTGCCGTTGGAGGATCCCTCGTGAAGCACACCCCCGCCGTTCAACCGCCCGGTTCCCAGTCGAAGATTGAAGAGACCGCGGACGAACGGGACGAGTTCGGTGAAGCCGCGACGTTCCCGGTCGTCGGGATCGGCGCTTCGGCCGGCGGGCTGGAGGCGTTCACCCAACTGCTCAAGGCGCTGCCGGCCGACACCGGCATGGCGTTCGTCCTCGTGCAGCACCTCGCGCCCACGCACGTCAGCGCCCTGGCGGAGATACTCTCGCGCGCCACGACCATGCCGGTCGTGGAGGTTCAGGACGAGTTGCCGGTCGAGCCGAATCGCGTCTACGTGATTCCGCCCGACCGGGGCATGATCATCGTCCGGGGGGTGTTGCAGCTCCTGCCGCGCGGGAGCGGGCCGCACCGGCCGGTGGATCAGTTTTTCCGTGCGCTGGCGGAAGACCGGCGGCACCAGGCCATCGGTGTGATCCTCTCCGGCACGGCCACGGACGGCACCCTCGGCGTGGAAGCGATCAAGGGTGAGGGGGGCATCACGTTCGCCCAGGACGAGACGGCCCAGCACGATGGGATGCCGCACAGCGCCGTCGCTTCCGGTTGCGTTGACCTCACGCTGCCACCTGACGGGATCGCCCGGGAGCTCGTCCGTATCAGCCAACACCCGTACACGGCGCCGGCGGCCGAGGCCCGGGGGACGGACGACGGCGCGAACCTCGCCAAGGTCTTGCAACTGCTCCACCACGCCACTGGCGTCGATTTCAGCCACTACAAGTTCAATACCCTGTTTCGGCGCGTCACCCGTCGCCTGGTGTTTCACAAGCTGGTTACGTTGCCCGAATACATTCGCTACCTGCGGCAGACGCCGGCCGAAGCGGACGCCTTGTTCCAGGACATCCTGATCAGCGTCACCAGCTTCTTCCGCGACAGGGAGGCGTTCGAGACGCTCAAGGGCACCGTGTTCCCGCGCCTGCTCCTGGACCGGTCACGCCACGAACCGGTGCGGATCTGGTGCCTGGGTTGCTCGACCGGGCAGGAGGCGTACTCCCTGGCCATGGCGTACGCAGAGGCCGCCGAGGCGGGAGGCAGCTCCGTGCCGCTCCAGCTCTTCGCCACCGATCTGAATTCCGTGAGCATCGAGAAAGCCCGCACGGGCGTCTATCCCAAGGACGTCGCCCAGGATGTCTCCCCGGAACGCCTGCGCCGGTTCTTCACGGAAGTGGATGGCAACTACCGGATCAACAAGTCGATCCGCGACGCCTGCGTGTTTTCACGGCACAACGTGCTGGCCGACCCGCCGTTCTCTCGCATCGACCTCATCAGTTGCCGCAACCTGCTCATCTACCTGGATCCGGTGCTGCAACAGCAGATCGTGCAGACTCTGCACTACTCGCTCAAACCAGCGGGTTATCTGTGGCTGGGTGCTTCGGAAACGATCGGCGCCTACATGAACTTGTTCGAGTCCGAGGACGCGAAGTACAAGATCTTCGGCAAGAAGCCGGGTTCCGGATTGGGGCAGGGCCGCTTTCCGCTGCGACACGGCGGCGTCCCGCGGACCGAGTTCAGCCCGATCCCGACGGTGTCGAGGGGTCGCGGGGACTTGCACCGGGAGGCGGACCACGTCCTCTCGACCAAGTTCGCCCCGCCCGGAGTGCTGGTCTCCCCCGAGCTGGACATCCTGCAATACCGCGGGGACACCGGCCCGTACCTGACGCCGGCTCCGGGTAAGGCCAGCCTGAGCCTGCTGAAGATGCTCCGCGAAGGACTGCTCGTGGCCGTCCGCGCGGCCGTCATTCGGGCCCGCGAGGTGGAAGGGCCGGTGCGCGAGGAGGGCTTGCGCGTCAAGTTCGACGGTGGCTACCGGGACGTCATGGTCGAGGTGATTCCGATCAAGGGAACCGGGGGCGATGCCGGCGGCTTCCTGGTCCTGTTCGAGGACTCGTCGCGGGCGAGCCGGGCGGGACTAGACGCGAGCGAAGGCGCAGCGCGCGCACTCCCGCAACCGGACGCACCCGATGCCGACAGCGCACGTCTGACGCAGGAACTTGCGGCAACCCGCGAGTACTTGCAATCGTTGATCGAGCAGCAGGAGGCCGCCAACGAGGAACTGCAATCCGCCAACGAGGAGGTGCAGTCGGCCAATGAGGAGCTGCAAAGCACCAACGAAGAGTTGGAAACCTCCAAGGAGGAGATCCAGTCGAGCAATGAAGAACTGGCCACCGTCAACGATGAGCTGGGCAACCGGAACGTGGAGTTGAACCTGGTCAATAACGACCTCGTCAATTTGTTCGGCAGCGTCCAGATGGCCATCGTCATCCTCGGGCCGGACTTCCGCATCCGGCGGTTCACCCCGACCGCGGAGAAGCTGCTGAACCTGAATGCCGCCGACCTGGGTCGGCCGCTGACTGACATCAGGCTCAACCTCGATGACGTCCCCGACTTGGAACCCCTTCTCGCGGGGGTGCTCGAAACGGTCAAGACCCACGAGTGCGACGTCCGCGACGGGCGCGGCCGCTGGTATTCGCTGCGGCTCCGCCCCTACAAAACGCATGAGAACAAGATTGATGGCGTGGTCGTGATGCTGGTGGAGATGACCGAGCGCAAACGAGCTGAAGCCGCCCTCAAGACCCGAAACGAGCGGTTGTATCTGCTCTGGGACGCAGCGGGAGTGCTGCTGTCCACTGACGACCCGGCCGCCATGCTGCACGGCCTGCTGGACAAGCTCGGCCCGTCGCTTGGCCTGGATACCTACTTCAACCACATGGTGGTCGAAACCGGCGACGCGCTGCGGTTGCAGTCGTGCACAGGTGTCCCGGAAGAGTCACTTCGCTCCTTCGAGCGACTGGAGTTCGGCCAGAACATCGTCGGCACCGTGGCCATGAACCGCCAATCCATCGTGGCGACCAACATTCAGCAGTCCGACGAACCGAAGTTCCAGCTCGTCAAGTCACTCGGCCTGCGTGCCTACGCCTGCATCCCGCTGATGTCCGACAAGCTGCTGCTCGGCACGCTCTCCTTCGCCAGCCGGACGAGGGACCAGTTCGACCCCGAAGATCTGGTCGTTCTGCAAACCATCTCCCACTACGTCACCGTGGCCCACGAGCGACGGAGGCTGCTGAACAAGCTGCACGAAGCCGACCGCCACAAGAACGAATTCCTGGCGATGCTGGCCCACGAGCTTCGTAACCCCCTGGCCACGATCTGCAACGGGATGGAGATCATGATGCTGACCGACGGGAAGGGGGAGGCCGTCGGTTCAACTGTCGTGATGATGGAGCGTCAGATCAACCAGATGGTGCGACTGGTGGATGAGCTGCTCGACCTGAGCCGCGTCAGCCGGGGCAGGATCGAACTGCGCAAGGAGCAGCTCGAATTGGCACCCGCACTGAAACGGGCGGTCGAAACCGCGCGCGTGCTTTTCAAGGGCATGGATCATGAACTGACCGTCACCCTGCCACCGCGGCCGGTGATCGTGAATGCCGACCCGACCCGGCTGGAGCAGGTGCTGGGCAACCTCTTGAATAATGCCTGCAAGTTCACCGACAAGGGCGGCCACATCTCGCTCACGCTCGAGCGTGCGGGCGAGCAGGCCGTGATCCGCGTGCGAGATACCGGCATTGGCATTGCCGCCGAGCAACTGCCCCGCATCTTCGAGATGTTCGTGCAGGTCGATACCTCGCTCGGGCGTCCGGTGAGCGGGCTGGGCCTTGGGCTGACGTTGGCAAAGGACCTGGTGGAGATGCACGGGGGCACCGTGGAGGCTCACAGTGCGGGTGTCGGTCAGGGGAGTGAGTTCGTGGTGCGTCTGCCGACCACGCGAGAACGGCCCGAACCGCCGATGCCAGAGCCGACCGTCAGCGAGCGGCGCTCCACGCCTGCGCGTCGTTTCCTCGTCGTCGATGACAATCAGGACGCGGCCACATCGCTGGCGATGCTGCTGGAGCAGAACGGCAACGAGACGCACATCGCTTATGACGGCCTCGAGGCAGTTGAGGCGGCCGCGAAGTTCCGGCCCGACATGGTACTGCTCGACATCGGCCTGCCGAAGCTGAACGGCTATGAAGCGGCCCGCAGGATACGCGAACAACCCTGGGGCAAGTCCATGGTGCTGGTGGCCCTCACCGGATGGAACCAGGACCAGACCCAGCAGAAATCCACGGATGCCGGGTTCAATCATCACCTGGTCAAGCCGGTGAGCATCGCCACGCTCATGAAGCTGCTCGCGGAGACAGCAACGGCTGCGCCGCACGCGGACAGCGCCGGCTGACAGGATGCCAGGGCTGACCGGGGCGAGGCGTCACTCGGAACACGCGCGAACGGCTTCCCGCGCTCGCCGGAGGCGGTTCACCACATCCGCTCAAGCGACTTCGATCGTCACCTTCTCCATGACCAGCTTCTCGCTGGTACGGCCGGACGACGAACCGCACGACTCGAGTGCCGCGAGCACCGCTTCGCCGCCCTCGACCTGCCCGAAGATGGTGTGCTTGCCGTCGAGCCATGGGGTGGGTACGAACGTCAGGAAGAACTGGCTGCCGTCGGTGCCGGGGCCCGAGTTCGCCATGCTCAGCAGTCCGGGACGGTCGTGCTTCACGCCGGGCGCGAACTCGCCGTCGAAGCGATAGCCGGGGCCGCCGGTGCCGCTGCCGAGCGGGCAGCCGGCCTGCGCCATGAACTCGGGGATGACGCGGTGGAAGATCAGGCCGTCGTAGAAGCCGAGCCGTGCAAGGTAAGCGAAGCTGGTGACGTGCATGGGCGCCGTGTCCGACAGGAGCTTCACGACGATCTTGCCCTTGCT
>JAYVCN010000296.1:0-4878 GCA_043749875.1 Candidatus Eiseniibacteriota bacterium
GGGCCGGACCGGATCGAACACCAACCGCACGCGCTGGCGGCGCCAGCGCTTCTGCAACGCCTCCGACAGCTCCACCTCCCAGTCACCGCGCGGTGCCGGATCGACCTTGCACTCGTGCGCCTCGAGCCACTGCCCGACGAACCTGCGCCACGCCGGCGACTCGGCTGCGGTCTCGCCGCGCGGGATGTTCACGGTGTGGGCGAGCTTGCCATTCTTACCATTGGCATGCGGCGACTTGGCGTTCGAGGGTGCGGGCCTTCGGCCCGCCCCGCGCTTGCGGGTGGTGGTCGGGGCGGAGCTCACGAACGTTCCTCCTCGTGTTCGCCGGCACTGTGGAACAGCATGCTCTGGTTGTCGCGCTGCTGCTGGTAGAGCTTGCGCGCGGTCACCAGGTGCTGCGCCAGCTCGGTGAAACGGCGCTTGCGGCTGGTGGGCGAACTGGATTCGGTCCAACGCCGGAACACCTCGTCCTCGAACGAGCCCTGCATCTGCCACGCGCCGAGAATCTCCTCCATCTCGCCCACGACCAGCTCGAACATCCGGATCTTGCGTTCCAGGATCTCGAGCACGTAGGCCTCGAGCGTGCCGCGCGAGACCAGGTTCACGACGCGCACCGGGTGCTCCTGGCCAAGCCGGTGCACGCGGCCGATGCGCTGCTCCAGCCGCATCGGGTTCCACGGCAGGTCGTAGTTGATGACGATGCGCGAGAACTGGAGATTGCGCCCCTCCCCGCCCGCCTCCGTGCTCACCAGCACTTGCAAGTGATGGCGGAAGTGCTCGAGCGACTCCTCCTTCTCGCGCCAGTTCAACTCGCCGTGGAACTCCGCGGTCGTCACGCCCTCGGCCTTGAGCGCCGCGACGATGGCGTCCTGCGTGGCGCGGAACTGCGTGAACACGATCGCCTTCTCGCCCTTCAACGTGGCGATGCACTTGACCAGCGTGCGCAGCTTGCTGGCGTCGTGCGTGAGCTCGCGCGCGCGTTCGGCGAATGCGCGCACACGCTTGGGGTCGAGGCCGTCCGGGTGCCCCGCCAGCTTCTCGAGCGTGCCCTGCGCCGAGGCCCACGACGAGCCCATCTCCTTCTGCAGCACCATGAGCGTGAAGTAGTGCGGACGGCCGGGCTGGCCGTGGTCGGCATGCACCGCGTCGGATACGAACTCGCTGACCTGCTTGTAGAGCAACCGCTCTCCGGCGCTCTGCGGCACCCACAGCGTCTCGACCTTGCGCGGCGCGAACGTCAGCGTCGTGTCGGCGCGGCGCGTGCGGATCATGACGCTCTTCAACAGGCGCCGCAGTCGCGGCGTGTTGCGCGGCGTGCGCTTGTCGTGGCCGGAGAGAAAGTCGCGCCGGAATTGCGAGAACGTGCCCACCGTGCCCGGGCGCACCAGTGTGACCAGGTTGTAGAGCTCACGCAGGTCGTTCTGCACCGGCGTCGCCGTGAGCAGCAACAGGTAGCGCGGGTTCAGGTCGTTCAGGAACTTCCAACCCAGCGTGAGGTGATTGCGCAGCCGGTGCGCCTCGTCGCATACGACCATGTCGTAGTCGGCGCCCCGGACGCGCTTGCGATGTCGCTCGTGCCGCGCCGTTTCCAGCGACGAGATCACGAACGGGTGCCGCCCCCACTGACCCGAAGGCCCGCGCGACACCACGAAGTCGAGCTCGAACTTCTCCCACAGTTCGGCGCGCCACTGCTCGCACAGCGATGCCGGCACCAGCACCAGCGCGGTGCGCACCGCGCCGCGCAGCACGTATTCCTTCAACACGATGCCGGCTTCAATCGTCTTGCCGAGGCCGACCTCGTCGGCGAGGATGCCGCGCCCGCCGAAGTCGCGAAGCACCTTGAAGCACGCCGCTTCCTGGTGCGGGAAGCGCTCCACGCCGCGCAACGAATCCAGCGACACCAGTCGGTCGGCGCTCGCCCAGCCGGCCCACGACTCGGCCTCGGCGCGCAGGTCGAAGCGCGACTGCGATTGCGAGGCGTTGTCGAGCCACTGTTTCAAAAGCGAGTCACCCTGCGGGTGCCAGTGGCGGCGCGCGGTCGGCATCGGGCGCGTGAGCAGCGCCGGCTCCTCGTCGCCGTCGGCCTCGGCGGCTGCCTCCTCGGCGTCGGAGCCCGCGAAGCTCGGCGCGGAGCCGTCCACGATCTCCCAGTCGCGCATCGCCGACAGCCGCCGCAGCTGGCCGTCGAATACCACCTCCAGCACTTCGCGGCCGCGGTCGGTGTGCACCTCGACGATCAGGCCATCGCCGAACTGCGGATGGTGGAGCCGCTGGCCCACCTGATAGCGCGACTCGATCAAGTCCACAGCGAGAACTCCTGGCCCAGGGTGGGAATGTGGATCGTGGCGGTGGTGCGTTCGCGCAGCAGCCCGGCTAGCTTCTCCATGGGCCCGATCTCGCCGTGCACGAGGAAGATGGTGCGCGGCTGCGGCGTGAGGTTCGCGACCCAGTCGAGCGTCTCGCGCTGGTCGGCGTGCGCGCTGTAGCCGTCGAGCGCGGCGATCTCGGCGCGCACGCGGACGGGCTCGCCATAGACGTTCACGTTCTCGGCTCCATCGCGCAGGCGCCGGCCGAGCGTGCCCTCGCCCTGGTAGCCCACGAACAGCACGGTGTTGCGGCTGTCACCGAGCGCGTGCTGCAAGTGGTGGACGACGCGCCCGCCTTCGCACATGCCCGAGGCGGACACGATGATGACCGGCGCTTTCACATCGTTGAGCGCGCGCGATTCGTCAGGACTGGTCACGTAGCGCAGGCGGTCGAACCCGAACGGCGCGCCGTCATGTTCGCGGAACTGGGCACTCGTCTCGGCGTCGAAGCACTCGGGGTGGCGCTTGAATATGCCGGTCGCCTCGCGGGCCATGGGGCTGTCCACGTAGATCGGCAGGTCGGGGATCGCGCGGCGCTCGATGAGCCCGTGCAGCACCGCCACCAGTTCCTGCGTGCGACCCACCGCGAATGCCGGCACCACCAGCCGGCCGCCGCGCTCGACGGTACGCTGCACCGTGGCCACGAGCAGCTGCTCGGTATGGGCGTCCGTATCATGCAACCGATCGCCATACGTGCTCTCGAGCACCAGCGCGTCCGGGCCCGGCGGCACGGCCGGGTCGCGCAGGATGACGCGGTTCGGCCGGCCGAGGTCGCCGCCCATGAGCAGGCGGAAGCTCCGCCCGTTCTGAGTGAACGTGAACGTCGTCATGGCCGAGCCGAGGATGTGGCCAGCATCGTGGTAGGTGGCCGTCACGCCCGTGAACGGCGCGAACGCCTGCTCATAGCCGTAGGTCTGGAAGCGTTCCAGCGTCTGGTTCACGTCGTCCACCGTGTAAAGCGGCTGGCGCGGCGCGTGGTCTTTGCGATGCTTGTTGACGTGCTCCACGTCCTTGTTCTGCAAGTGCGCGCTGTCCGCCAGCATGACGCGCGACAGGTCCGCCGAGGGCGCGGTGATATGGATCGGCCCGCGGAAGCCCCGCGCCACCAGTGTCGGCAGGTTGCCGGTGTGGTCCAGATGCGCGTGCGACACCACCACGGCGTCGAGCGCACCGGCGTCGAACTTGAACGTGCGATTGATCGCCTCGGCCTGATCGCGATGCCCCTGGTAGAGGCCGCAGTCGTACAGCCAGCTCGCGTCACCCCAGGACAGCAGGTGGCGCGAGCCGGTGACGGTGCGAGCCGCCCCGTGGAACGCGATGCGAAGTGCGGAGGCCATCGGTCAATACCCCACTCAGTACGCCGCGTAGAACATCAGCCCCACCTGGAGCTGAACGTCGTGGTTCATCTTGCCGTCGTGGAAGATCGCCATGTAGCGTGTGCTCAAGTCCCAGGCCCAGCTCTTGAACATGAACCGCTCGAGACCGGCGCCGGTGCTCAGGTAGACGCCGTCGCCCGCGATCGGGAACTGGGTCTCGCCGTTGGTGAGGTGCGCGGACATCTGCACCAGCCCAGCGCCCGCCGACAGCATCTTCGTGGTGCGTTCGCGGGTGTCGAACATCTGGTAGAACTCGATGCCCGCCGTGTTGAACTTGAGCCGGTCCCGCAGCACCGCCGGTGCATCGGTGAGCGAATCGAACGCCCCCGCACGCCCCGAGTTCGTACGCGCCGACAAGCGCTGTGACTCGAACGTGAGCCCGAACGCGCGCTCGAAGCGCATCCGGTAGCGCACTTTCACGGTGAGTCCCGGCCCCGAGCCGAACTCGGTCCCCAGGTCGCCACTCGAGAGCAGCGAGCCGCCCTGCACCTGGATGCCGATGCCGACCTGTCCAGCGCGCGGCAGGATGATGGTGTTGTCCGCAGCCGCGGGCGCGGCCCCGAGTCCCAGCGTGACGAGTGCGGCGAGTACGGCGAGGTGCATACGGTGCATGTGATTCCTCCACGACCCCGGTCGTGTGAGCCAGAGCGTCACGCCCTGGGGTGGAACTGACGATGCACCTCGCGCAGGTAACCGCGGTCGAGGTGCGTGTAGATGGCGGTGGTGGTGACACTGGCATGGCCGAGCAGCTCCTGGACCACGCGCAGGTCCGCACCACCCTCCAACAAATGCGTTGCGAACGAGTGGCGGAGCACGTGCGGGTGGACGCGCGCCGTGACGCCGGCGCCGCGCGCGTGGCCGTGCAGGATCTTCCACCAGCCCATGCGCGACAGCGTCCCGCCGCGGGCATTCACGAACACCGCGTCGTGGCGCGCGTGCGGTGCGAGCTGCGGGCGGCCACGTTCGAGCCACGCGCGCAGCGCCGTCCCAGCTGCACGGCCGAACGGCACCGCGCGCTGCTTGTCGCCCTTGCCGGTCACCGTGAGCGAGCGGCCGGCGAGGTCCAGGTCGCGACGCTCGAGCCCGACCAGTTCCGAGACGCGGAGCCCGCACGCATACGCCAGCTCGAGCATGGC
>JAYVCN010000297.1:0-4408 GCA_043749875.1 Candidatus Eiseniibacteriota bacterium
AAGCCGATCACCGCACTCATCCAGTCCTACAGCCGCACGAAAGCGCGCGACTACTCCGCGTTTCGGAAGCTCATGGAGCTGCACAGCAACTCGTCCAACAATACGCTGTTCGCCGACTCCGCGGGGAACATCGCGTACTTCCACTCCAACTATATCCCGCGGCGCGATACGAGTTTCGACTGGACACAGCCCGTCGACGGGAGCGATTCGGCCACGTCGTATCGCGGCGTGCTGTCGTTCGATGAGACTCCGAACATCCTGAATCCGCGGAACGGCTGGCTCTACAACTCGCACAACTGGCCGTGGTCGGCGGCGGGCGTGGCGAGCCCGCGGCGCGACGCCTACCCGCGCTATGTCGAGACCGGCGTCGAGGAGACGCCGCGAGGCTATCACGCGCTTCGCGTCCTCAGCGCCACGAAGGACTTCACCCTGAGATCGCTCACCGCCGCGGCATTCGACAGCTACCTGCCGGCGTTCGAGCGGCTGATTCCGCGGCTGCTCGACGCCTACGATCGCGCGCCGGCCACCGACACGCTCAAGTCGAGGCTCGCCGAAGAAATCGCGACGCTCCGTGGCTGGGACTACCGCTGGGGCGCCTCGTCCATACCCACCTCGCTGGCGGTCTACTGGGGACAGAGCGTCACGCTGCACGTGGCCACGGAGGCGCTGGCGGCGCACATGTCCGCCCAGACCTACGCCGCCGAGCGAGCGACGCCCGGCGAGATCCTCGGAGCCATGGCTGCGGCGTCGGATTCACTCACCGCGACGTTCGGGAGCTGGAAGACGCCGTGGGGAGAGATCAACCGATTCCAGCGCTTCAACGATGACATTCTTTCGCGCTTCAACGACCACCAGCCCAGCATCCCGGTGCCATTCACCTCGGGCATCTGGGGCTCGCTGGCCTCGTTCGGCGCCCCACTGTCGGCCGGCAACCGGAGACGCTACGGAACGAGTGGCAATAGCTTCGTGGCGGTGGTCGAGTTCGGCGACAGCTTGCGGGCGATGGCCGTCACCGCCGGCGGCGAGAGCGGGCACCCCGATTCACCGCACTTCAACGATCAAGCCGAGCGTTACGCCAGCGGCAACCTGCGCGACGTCTACTTCTATCGCGCGCAGCTCAAGGGGCACACGGAACGGCAATACCATCCGGGGGAGTAGAGGGCGCAATGAAGCGAGCGATCGTGTGGGCCATGGTAGTCAGCGCATGCCTGCTGGGCTGCGCCCAGCAGCCGAGGACTGCGCAGTATCCACTCTGGCAAACGTACGACCAATCGTTGTAGGGCGCGAAGTATGTCGACCTGACCCACGACATCACGCCGCAGACACCGGTGTGGGCCGGGTTTGGTTCCTCGACGTTCGGCCCGACCGTGAATCCGGCGACGCAGAAGCCCTACACGTATAAGGACGACGGGTTCGAGGCGACGCGCTACGTCCTCGCCACCGACCAGCTGGGCACGCAACTCGATCCACCGGCGCATTGGAACCCCGACTATCCCGGGATCGACGAGCTGCCACCCACGTTCGCGGTGCGGCCGCTCGTGGTCATCTCGATCGTGTCGCAAGCGATGAAGCAGCCCGGCTACCAGATGAGTGTCGATGACGTCCTGGCGTGGGAAACGGCGCATGGCCCGATTCCGGCGGGATCGGTCGTGTTCATCCGTTCGGATTGGTCGAAGCTCTGGTCCGATTCCGGCTTCGCCACCCGCCGCCCGTTTCCCGGCGCCACGCTCGCCTCCATCAAGTTCCTGCACGAGCAGCGCCACATCCTGTTCCACGGTCACGAGGCGCTCGACACCGACACGACGGCGACGTTCGAGTCGGAGGCCTGGCTTCTGCAGAACGGATACACACAGGCCGAAGGCGTCGCGAATCTGGATCAGGTGCCGGAAGCGGGCGCGCTGGTCCTGATCGGGTATCCCAAGTTCAAGGGCGGCACGGGCGGCTATGCCCGCTTCATCGCGGTGTGCCCGCCGGACTGGAAGTACGGCGTGTCGGTGGGGCAGGTCCCGGAATCGCCGCTCGCGAAACAGGCGAAGCCGCTGCACTGGGACAAGGCGCTGGGGATGCGGGTGCGGTGACGGGGGAGGGTCTAACCCTTCTTCACCTCATCGAGGAAGTTCATGCGCAGATCCGTCAGCACCTGCGTCAGCACGCGCTGCTCGTCGCTCTCCAGGTTATTCCGCGTGCGAGCCTCGATGGCGGCGAGCGTGTCGATGGTATTGCGCGCGGCCTCGAGGTTGCGCTCGATCTTGCCGCTCACCGGGTTCATGAGCTTGCCCAGCGCCACCATGGCGGCCTGCTGCAGGCCGAGCACGAGTTGCAGGAACAGCGCCGCCTCGCGGCCGCGATCGACGGTCATCTCGGTCATGGCTTGTCTCCCTTGGTCTCTACGCGTTCGAGGCGCTGCAGGCGCTTGGCCTCCTCCCACAGCGCGTCCATCTCTTCCAGGTTGGATTGCGTCGGGGTGCGGCCGCTCTCGGCCAGACGCTTCTCGATGTGCACGAACCGCTCGCGGAAACGATGCATGGTGGCGCGCAGCTCGCGCTCGGGGTCCACGCCGAGCTTGCGCGACAGGTTGACCACGGCGAACAACAGGTCACCCAGCTCGCGAGCCAGTTCCGGCGTCGTGTCGCCGCCGATCGCTTGGGCGACCTCTTCCGTCTCCTCGCGCACCTTGGCCAGTGGTCCCGCGGGCGTCGGCCAATCGAAGCCGACCGCGGCCGCCTTTTCTTGAAGTCGGTACGCGGCCACCAGCGCCGGCAGACCTTTCGGCTGATCGCCGAGCAGCGAGACGGCGGCGTCCCGCTTCTCCGCCTTCTTGATCTCCTGCCACTGCCGGTAGGCGGCCTCGCCGTCGGCCACCTGCGCGCCGCCGCCATAGACGTGCGGGTGGCGGCGGATGAGTTTCTCGGCGGCACGGTCGAGTGCCTCGGCCAGTCCAACGCCCCAGCGTTCGCCGGTCAGCTCCAGGCAGAAGATGACCAGGAATGCGAGGTCGCCCAGTTCTTCGGCCGAATGGTCGGCGTCGGCGTTGCCGATGGCCTCCACCGATTCGGCGGCTTCCTCGGTGAGGTAAGGCGTCATGCTCTCGAGCGTCTGCTGGCGGTCCCACGGGCAGCCGTCCGGGCCGCGCAGGCGGCGGCAGACGGCGAGCAGCTTGGCGAATGCGTCACGCTCGGCATCGGTCATGGGCGCCAACAGTAACGCACGGGGCAGCGGATTGCAGGGTGGCCGCGCCGCGCCAATTACGCCCGCACGGCCACGCGCGCATCCACCGCCATGCAGCCCTTGCCGGCCGCCAGCACTTTGAGTGGATTGAGCTCCATCTCCACGATCTCCGGAATCTCGCCCACGAGCTGCGACAGCCGGAGTATCGCCTGCTCCAGCGCCGTGATGTCCGCCGCCGGCGCACCGCGCCAGCCTTCGAGCAGCTTGAATCCGCGCACCGTACGGATCATCTCGGACACGTCGCGGTCGGTCACCGGGTGCACGCGGAACGTGACGTCGCGCAGGAGTTCCACGTACACGCCGCCCAGGCCGAACATGAGCACCGGGCCGAACGATGGATCTTGCGACATACCCACGATGGCTTCGACACCCTCGTTCACCATCGGCTGCACCGTCACGCCGTCCATCTGGTCGCGCAGTCCCTGCTCGTCAAGTTTCAGGCCGATCTCGGCAAACGCGCGGCGCACTTCTGCTTCACTCTCAAGATCCAGCATCACGCCGCCCACGTCGCTCTTGTGTGTGAGCGTGCGCGACGCGAGCTTGACGGCGACGGGAAATCCCACGTGGCTCGCGGCCGCCGCGGCCTGGCCCGCGGTTGTGGCGCTGATGGTTGGAACCAATGGCAAGCCCGCGGCGCCGAGCAGCGCCCGCGTCTCCTCGGGCGAGAGCCAGGCGTTCTCGCCGGGCGTGGCGCGTCCGCGTGCCGACGCGACCGCGGCGCGCGCGGCAACCAGGTCGATGTCGTCGAAGTGCACCTCGCGGCCCTCGGGTTCGTTGCGCCAGCGCGAGTAGCGCATCGCGCGCGCCAGCGCCATGGCCGCCGATTCGGGAAATGGGTAGCTGGGGATGTGGCCCTCTTGCAGCGAGCGCATGCCCTCGGGCACGCCGTGCGCACCCATGAAGCACGACAGGATCGGCTTCGCTGCTTCCCCGCGGGCGGTGAGCTCACGCACGGCCGCGTGCGCCCCGCGCACGATGGCCGTGGCCACCTCGATGGGTGTGGTCACGATGGGCGGCACGTAGATGGCGAGCAAGGCATCGATGTTCGGGTCCGTGAGCATCAACCGCACGCTCTTCTCGAATGACTCGGGCGTGGCAGAGGCGATCATGTCCACCGGGTTCTTCACGCTCGCCTCGGGCGGCAGGAACGCACGCAGAGCCGTCATGGTGGCGTCGGTGA
>JAYVCN010000298.1:0-2676 GCA_043749875.1 Candidatus Eiseniibacteriota bacterium
CATAGGGATTGATCTCCAGGTAGACGCCGTTGGTGAGCCAGATACGACGTTGGAGCTGTGCCCAGAGCCGGACGAACCTCGGCCGCACGGGCCAGCGCAACACCGCCTGGTCGAACTTCTGCAGGTTCTGCTCGAGCATGTGCCGTGTCGCTTCGATGACTCGGTCGGTGACATCGATGCGCAGCATGGTCAGCCGGCAGCGATCACGAGGGTCAGCGCTGAACGGCTCGAGGCGCAGCACGCGCGTGTTCGTGCGCAGCTGCCAGTTCGGGGTGAGCTGGGCGGTCGAGACGAGCGTCGCGTGCACACGGGGGCGCGGGTCGTTGCCGGTGCCACAGCCCGCGCTCAGCTCGGGGCCGATGGGCGGGCGATACCACACGCGCCCCTGGTACTCGACATCCGCCGAGATGGCGAGCGTCTGGCCGGTGACCCTGACGCGAAACGGCGAACGACTCACGGTGTAGGCGAAGCTCGCGCGCGTGTTGTTCCCTATCGGCAGCCGCTGCTCGATGTCGCCGTATGTACGCGGCACCGCGGCTTCGAGCGAATCCACCGCCGTGCTGAGATTGTAGGTGACCAGCGCTTCCACGGTGGACGCTGCGACCTCGGGATTCGTGTCGAGCGTGTCGGCGACCACGCGAGGCGAAGGTGCATCCAGCACCAGCGGGCCGGAAATCCTGTACCTGACGTACCCACCCACCGCGGCGATCACGAGCAGCACGAACCCGACGAACAGCCACACCGATGTGCGGGATCGGAACATCATCGAACCTTGGCGGCGGGGCGCATGGTCAGGTACGTTACCTCGACAGCAGCGCGGGCACGAACGGGACCGAGGGCCAGCCAATGTCGCACGACAGGCGTTCGTTGCACGGGGCGTGGCGGCCTGCGCTGGTCGCCGCATGGTTCGTGGCGCTCACCGCAGGCGTGGCGCAGGCCTATCGACCGTTCGACCTGACCGATGCCGAGGTCGCCAAGCGCCACAATTTCGAGTTCGAGCTGGGTCCCGCCGAGCTGCTGGGGGTGGACGCCGAACATTCGGTCCGCGCCCCCGCTCTCACGATCAATTACGGACTTGCGACAGGCCGTGAACTGACGCTCGAAGGCGCCAACCTCGTCGCGCTCAAGTCGACGGCGGGAGAGCCGCGAGCGCAGCTCGAAGGCGTGGCGTTCGCACTCAAGCAGGTGCTGCGACGCGGCAGCCTTCAAGAGAAGTCCGGCCCGAGCGTCGCGATGGAGGACGCGGTCCTGTTCCCGGAGCGGGGTGAGAAGCACCTGGGAGCCGGCGCGAGCCTGATCCTGTCGTCCGCCTCGAAGTCAGGAACCACGCACTTCAATCTCGCAGCGGAACGCCTGCCCGAGGGAGTCAACGCCGGCTCGGCCGGACTGATCTTCGAAGCCAGCGACCACTTCGGCGTCGCGCCGGCCATGGAGCTCAAGACCGAGGTGGTAAATGGCGGGCTTCCGGAGCATTCGGTCATCTTCGGCCTGATCTACGTTCCCGGCGAGCAGGCGGAGTACGACATCGCGCTGCGCTTCGCCCGCAGCGGCGATGCGAAGATCTTCGAGGTCCGGGCGGGATTGACGTTCCAGCTCTCCGCGCACACCGTCATCGAGGAAGTCTCGGAGGCGGTGGGGCTGCCGCCGCCACGGAGGCGGCGACACTGAGCGCCGCTGCAATCGCCACCGAGCGCGGAATTCACGCACTCGCCACAGAATAGACGACAGTCCCGCGACTGACGAAATCCTCGCTCGCCAGCCGACTCATCCGGGCTCGGGCCTCTGCCATGCAAGCCTCCCGCGCCGACGGGGTGAGACCGTCGAAACGCTGCTTCGCGGAACCTACGCTGGTCTTCAGCCCCACCAGGTGCTCCTGATCGAGCCTGCTGACGAGGTCGCCCGTCCAGGAACGTGGCGACGTGAATCCAGCGGCTCGCAGCAGCGCCTCCATCTTCTCGGGAGCGTCGACGGCGTCGTGCCGTGCCGCGGCGGCGCGGTCGATGGGCGTGGCCCCTTGCGCGTTCAGGCACTCGGTCCAGAGCCGGCTCGCCGCCGACTCGAACTCTCCTCCCCACGTCAACGTGCCGAGTAGCCCGCCGGTGCGCAGGACCCGGCGCGCCTCGCGCAGCCCCGACAGCGGGTTCTCGAGGTGAAACAGCATGAACACCATGCACACCCTGTCCACACTATCGGGTCGCAGGGCGAGCTGTCTCGCGTCCATGACCGCGAGCGGGACTCGGTCGCCAACGAGGGACAGCATGCCGTGCGAACGGTCCACCCCGATCGTCTGCGCTCGCGGGAATGCCGCGCGCAGATCCGGCAGGAGGGTGCCGACCCCGGTGCCCAGATCGAGCACTCGTTCCACGCGTCCACCCGCGAGCTCGTTCACGAGGACGACTCCCGCGTGGCGCAGGACGGGAGCCCACAGGTCGCGGTAGTCCTGCGCTTCGCGGTCGTAGCGTTCCGTCAGCTTGTCCGCGGCATCATCGCCCATGGCCGAGCCTCGTGTGTTGGGCGGGTCGAGGACGGCCTCACTGCGACACGATCGCCCGCCGGCCCATCGGTTGCGTTCGCTCCGTGCGCTTGAAGCGAGACCGCAAGTGAAATTGTGAGCGATTAAGGCCAGCAGGCATACCCTGCGGGAAGCGCGCGAACAGGCGCATGTCCTGCCATGTG
>JAYVCN010000299.1:0-4833 GCA_043749875.1 Candidatus Eiseniibacteriota bacterium
TGGCCGAGCCGCCCTGCGTTCCCGTCGACGCGCCCGCGACTGACACGACTCTCGGATCCGCCGCGAAGTACCCGTGGCACGCGTCCCCGATCGCCGCGCCCTCGATGCCGGGCGCCACGCTCACACCCGCGCCGATCACTTCGGGCGTGCCCAGCCTGCCGGCGGCGCGCAGTGTCGATGGGTTCACGAACGCCGGCGCGAACTCGCGCGGGCCGCGCGCGACGTAGCCTTCGCCGGGTTCGACTGGCGCAGGCGAATCATCCGTGCGACCGGTACCACGGAGCTTGGCCTCGAACGCGTGCCCGGCCCACGAAGTAAGACCGTCCGCGGCGGGTTCGGCGAGCAGCGGCTTGCCGCCGCGATCAGCGATCACCTCGAAGCCGCTCTCCAGCAGCTTACCGCTCCGAGTCGCCAGCACCACGCGGTCGCGCGCGCGTGTCCAACCCACGTACAGCAGGCGCAGATTCTCCTTGGCCTCGCGCACCAGCACACTCTGCCGCTCGGGCGAGGTATCGACCGCGGCGTGCACGGCCATGCTGCCGCGTGCGGGGTTCCCGCCGCCGAAGCGATTGGGGCGAGGGGCGAAGGGGTCCGGCCAGTAGCGAATCCAGCGACTCGCCAGCGGCTTTTCGAACGAGAACGGATGCGGGCCGTTCATCACATGCACATCGAACGCGCTGGGTTCGCGCGTCATGTTGACAGCGAACAGAACCGTGAGCGGCCACTCGAGCCCCTTGGCGCCGTGCAGCGTGCTCACCGTGACCGCGTCCTGCCCGCTGGGCGTGGCCTGCTTGTCCTTCTCGTCGTCGGCGAGAGTGGCGAGGTACGCCACCAACCCGGCGACGGTCGGCGTCTCGCGCTCGGCGGCGCACTGGGCCGTGTAGCGCACGGCGATCGCGCGCAGCTCGTCGAGGTTAGCCAAGCGCTGCTGCTCGGAGCCCCAGCGCAGGCACAACTCGTGCATTCCGACCGCTTCAATCGCGGCATCGAACGCCGCCAGCACTCCCGACGTCGGCACCTCGCGACGCGCGGCAGAGACGCGGACGACTTCGGGAAGCGCTTCGAACGGCCGGCCCCCAGCATCGAGCACGTGCAGCAGCCACGCATCGGGATCGTGCGGCAGGCTCACCAGCCGGCCGAGTTCGGCCGCGGCTAGCGAGTCGCGTGCGTCCACCCACAGTCGCAGCGCGGCCAGGACCGCCCGGGCTTCGAGCGTGGTGGCGAGTCCAGAACGGCCGAGCACCGCCGGCACGCCGAGCGCCTCGAGCGCGGTGGCCATGCGATGAGTATCGGCTTTGCGCCGGCACAACACGGCGATGTCGGCCGGCCGAGCGCGCCGCGAATCGCCGGTCACGAGATCGCGCACCTGCACCTCGGAGTCCGCCAGCATCTGCGCTACGCCCGCGGCGACGGCGGCGGCATCGTCGTCCTTGACCTTGGTCTGCAGCTGCCAGACTTCGACCGCAGCGCCGAGCTCATCAGGCTCGGGGGTCTCGGGTGCGGGCTCCAGACGCACACGCTCCGCGGGGATCCCCTGCGCCTCGAACGCGGGTGCGAACACCGCCGACGTGAGCCGCACTAGTGGCGCGCGGCTCCGCCACGAATGCTGCAGCGTGTCGAACCCGCCCGCGTCACCGCGCGCCTCGATGGCCGCAACTGTGGCGTCCATGAGCGCGGGGTCGGTACCGCGGAACCCGTAAATCGCCTGTTTCTGGTCCCCGACCCACACGCTGCGCGGGGCGATCGAGGCGAGTGCCAAGAACAACTCGAGCTGGAGCGGACTGGTGTCCTGGAACTCGTCAACCAACACGAGATCCAGTTGCTCCGCGAGCATGGCGCGCACTCGCGGACGCTGCAGCAGCTCGAGCGCCAAGCGCTCCTGATCGACGAAGTCGAGCAACCCCCACTCCGACTTGTAGGATTGGTACGCCTCGAGCGCCTGGGCAGCCAGTTCGAACACGTGCGTGATGGCCTCGCGCACATCGGTGGCGAGCCGCGGGTGGCGCTCGCCGGCGCGAGCGGCGCCGAGCACGGGCGCGTAGTGGGCGCGCGACTTGGCGCCGGGCTCGCTCTTGGCGAGCCTAGCCCAGTCCGTCCACGCCAGCTCGTGACCGCGACCAAGCTCCGCGATGAACCGCTTGCAGACGTCGACCACCTGGGCGGTCGTCTTGGTGGGGTCGAGCGCCGGGTTCGCGACGAAGGCTTCGAGCGCACGGCGCAGGTCGTCATGCAGTACTGCGCCATCTGAAGCAGCAGCCGGCAGATGCACCAGCAGCCCATTGATGCTGCGCGTAGACCCGGCTCGAAGTGCCGCGGCATCGATGAGATTGGCGCGTGCGTAGTCCACAATGTCGTGGACGCGCTTCAGCCAGTCAAGCCCCGGCATGCGCTCTTCCAGCGCGAGCAGCGCCACGGCGGCTTCACTGCCGCCAACGACCTGACCGTCCTCGTCGCGCACGATGCCCACGAGGTCGGCGAGCGAGCGCTCGAATGCGGCGCGCGCAGCGGCTTCTTCGAGCGTCCGCGTTTCGGGCGCGAGCCCCAGCTCGAAGGCGTATTCGCCGATCATCTCGGCGCACACCGAGTTCACCGTGCCAATGCGCGCCATGGCCAACTGCTGCGCCTGCGCGACCAGACCGCGTTCGAGCAGCCGGGCGCGAACTCGCTCGCGCAGTTCGGCCGCGGCCTTCACGGTGAACGTCGTTGCAATCACCGCCTCGGGGCGCGCCGGCGACTTCGCGTGCATGATGGCCTGTTCAAGCTCGCTTACCAGCCGATAGGTCTTGCCGCTGCCGGCGCTGGCCGAGACCACGTGGATGACGCTCATGACTCCACCTCGGCGGAGCCCAGCCCGCACAATCCGCTGAACGAGCAGAACCGGCACGGTGGTTCGAGCGCGAACTTTCCGTCGACGACCTGCGAAGCGCGCGGAGGCGCAGCGTCAGACGTAACGACGCCGGTCGCGAACAGCTGCCCGGCCTCGACCCGCACCCACTCCGCCGCGTGCGAGGCTTCGATCACCAGCCACGTGGCTTCGGACGCGGGGCCGGGGACCAGCTCGGCCAAGGGGAACGAGTTCGCGTCCGTGGCGAACAGGCGCTGCGCGCTCATGATAAGATACGCCACGGGCGGGAACACGCCGCGCTCGCGGCTCAGATACGCGTACGACGCCAACTGGATCGCCGTGCCGTTGGCGAGGCTGTCGCGTCGGTACTGCGCGCCGCCCCACTTGAGGTCCACGATGCGCGTGGGCGGGCCAAGCAACAAATCGGGCATCCCTGCGAACGATGTGCCAAACGCCTGGCCCTGCTTCAGTTGTTCACTGGCGAGCACGTGCGTGCCGGACGCGCTCATGAAGCCCGCGAGTACGCTCGCAGTGCGCATGAGCGCGCGCCGCGTCTGGGCGCGCATGGTTTCGTGACCCGGCAGCCACAATGCCGCCGCGAGCCGCATGCCATCCTGGTCGAACAGCGCCCCGGCGCGCGCCGCGGCCACATCGGGCGCGGGCGCGTCGTTCGCGAACAGCCGCTCGAGCAAGCGGTGTAGCAAGCGACCCAACAGCCGCGAGTTATCGACACCCTCGACACGCGGCGAGTCGCTCGCGCGCAACTGCCCGGGATAATCGAGTGTCCATTTGAGCGAACAGCCTAGCAGTGTCTCGATGCTGCTCGGGGATTCGAATTCGCGCCGCTGGATGCGGCCTGCGGGCACCGTCCACGAACGCTGCGGCGCGGGTGGGAACAAGCGCTCGCGGCGGACCCGTGCGAGCGACGCGGCGAACGTAGCGCGTTGGAGCCGCGCGACGGCCACACGCTGCGGCACGACATCATCCACGACGCGCGCAAGGATCTCGTCCCACAGCGGATGCGTGTGCAACTCATCACCGGACTCGTCGCGTGTGGGGCACACCAGCACGAGCGCGCGCGTCGCCTGCGAGAGCGGCCGTTGCCAGCGCGCGGCCTCTGCTGCCGCCACGCGCGACGCTTCGGGCAACTCGACCTTCCGCGACACGAGGTCCCTGCGCTCGTCGCGAGTGAACGGCAGGCGCGACAGTCGTGGCACGGCGCGCACATCGAAGCCCCACCACACCACGACTCCGGCCGGCCCCGCCACACCGCCCGCCGCACCCACGTGCGACAGGCCGGCCTGCGACACATGCGGAGCGGCCGCGGACACGCTGCGCGTCGCCTCGTCGACCATGCGATGCAGCTGCGCGTGCGTCAACGCTTCGAGCTGTGAGCCCGAGAGCAACGCCCGGAACACGCCGCACTGCGCCAGCGCAGCGCGCGCGTCGGTCGGCGGATCGCTCGACTGCATGTGTCCCGCGAGCCACGAACGCAACATCTCGACGCGCGCCGTGGCGACCTCGGCCGGGTACATGCCGCCGCGCGCCACCGGCGCCGACCACAACAGCTTCATGCGGTCTGTAGTGCGAGCCTGTCGATCGGAATCGGGAATCGCGCTCAGCCCGTCAGCGAGTGCTTCGTTCCATGCGTCGCTACCGACCGCCGGCCATTCGCGCAATGCTCCTCGCAGCGGCCAGGCGACTTCAGGCGGCACCAGCGAGGGCTTGAGCGACAACAACTCGAAAGCCCGCTGCGGGTCCTGCGGCTGCCACGCCATGTCGAGGACGAGCGGCAGCAACTGCAGCATGGCGCTGTCCGGGTGCGCGTAGCTGATGCCGAGCGTCGGCAACCCGTGACGATGCAGCGCATCATCGAGCGCCGGCTGCGCGCCGATCACGACTGTCCGACCCAGAACGTCGTCGCCCAGTGACGCCAGCCACGCGGCGACTTCCTCGGCCGCCTGAAGCGGACCGGGCGGGCGCAGCAG
>JAYVCN010000300.1:0-2998 GCA_043749875.1 Candidatus Eiseniibacteriota bacterium
ACCCTGCCTCGAAAAGCAGCAGGGCCAGTGCCCGAAGGATCTCCGAAAGTGGCAGCCGCAGGTCCCGCCGGCTCGCCTCGGCCAGCGCCTCTCGGCAGATCCGCTCGGCCTCGGCGTGCCGGTGCACCCCCCACAATGCGTGCGACATGACCACCGCCGCGCGCAACCGCCCGACGTCGTGGCCAGCGCGTGCGTAGGCCTCGGCCGCACGTCGAGCGTACTCCTGCGTCGCGACCGCTCCACCCGACTCGCGAACCGCGAGGCTGGCGAGCCCCAGGAGCGCGAGGCCTTCCGCTTCGCCGTCTCCGGACGCCTCGGCAAAGCGTAAGCATTCGCGCGTAGCAAAGGCCGCGGCCTCGAGATCGCCCTCGGCGAGATGATAGGCCGAGCGATTCGCCAACAACATGGCCCGCTCCCGGTCGGGCAGCGGGCCTGCGAGCGCACGGGTGAGCAATGCGTCGAGCTCGGGCAGTGCGCCCGTCCTCAGGTAGGCGCTCGACAGCAGCACCTGGCGGCGCGGGCGCTCGGGATGCTGCGGCGCCAGATCCACTGCACGTTCGAGATGCGGCAACGACTCGCGGTAGCGCCCACGCTGGATGAGGAGCCGGCCGGCGCGCGCCTCCCAGGCCGCGGCCTCCGCTGGAACCTCGGCGCTTGCAAGCGTCGCCGCCTCGAGCGCGAGGCGCAGGTCAGCGCCGGCGGAGAGCGCGTGGTCCGCCTCGCTGAGCGCACGCCGCGGTTCGCCGGCACCGCGCCAGAGCCGGAAGCGCATCGCGAGCGACAGGCCCGGCTGCTCGAGTGCACTCCGGCAGAGCCGGGCGCGGTCGGGGTCCGGCAAGGCCGCGAGCACACTTCGCGCCAGCGCCGGGGGGTTGAGCGCACAGCGGCCGTCCTCGCCTGTCACCAGCAGTCCGGCCGTGCGCAGTTCATCGAGCGCTACCTCGCCCGCCGCCGCCTCGATCGCGAGCACGTCGGCGGGCGGGACCGGTGTGCCCCATACCGCGAGTGCCGCGGCGGCAGCCCGCGGCGCCGCACTCAGCGCGGCGAAGCGGCCCAGGCAGGCGGCCTCGAAGTCCACGGGGAGCGTCAGGCGTTCGAGTGCCTCGCGGTCGAGCGTCAGCCCGCTATCGGTCTCGCGCAGCACGCCGGCCCGGGCCGCGATGTGCAGCACCTCGACCGTGAGCCCCGGGTGTCCGCCGCAGCGTGCCCAGATGGCCTCCGCGAGTTCCGGCGGTGGCGGGGTCTGCATCCGCGCGGCGAGCAGGGCTTTCGCCTGCTCGCGTTCGAGGAGCGGCAGCGGCAGGGCTTCGGCGATGCCGGCCTCGAGCAGCAGGCTCTCCGCGGACTCGGGCCCAGTGAACGCGCTCGCCGAGGTCCACACCCAGCGCAGGGTCGTGCGCGACTCGTCCGAGACCATGCGGCGCACGAGTGCGCGCGACAGGTCGTCGAGCTGTTCGTGGTCGTCGATCAGCAACAATGCTGCCGCACCTTGCTCGCGAATGGTTCGCGCCCACGCCACGCCTGCCTCGGTCAGGGCCACCAGCTCGGGCTCACCCAGGCTTGTGCCCTGCCCCAGCCGGAGCCGCGTGTCAGCGTGCGTCGCGTTGACGCCGGCGACGGCTTGAGCGGCCACCGCCAGTCGCAGCAACAGCGTGCGCGCCACCGCACCCGGCGGGTCGCCCGCCGTGCACGCCAGGGACACGACCGTTCGCTCCGCCAGCGCGGCACGCACCGCCAGTTCACGCAGCAGCGTGCTCTTGCCCACGCCGGGCTCGCCCGACAGCAGCATGAGCGGCGCGCCGGATGGCGTCGCGAGCCAGCGCTCGAGGCGCGCCAGCTCGCGGCCGCGGCCCACGAGCAGATCGGTGTGCAAGCGCTCGTGCAACGTGCGGCGCGCGGCCGGGTGCAGCCGCGCGAGCTCGAGCCGCACCTCGCGTGCATCGCCCGGGCGCGACTCGGGAGCGGCGGACAGCAAGCGCACGATGAGCTGCGCGAGCCCGGTCGGCACCGAGGCTTCCGCCAGCGCCAGCGCCGCGGCGGTACCGTTCTGCGGTGGCCGGGGCGGCTTCGCGCGCGCGCCATCGCGGCCGCGTGCCACCGCCAGCGCGAGCACGAACAGCGTCGCGCCGAGCCCGTAGAGATCCGAGGCTACCGACAGCGGCGTGCCGCGCACGACTTCAGGTGCGGCGAAGCCGGCCGTGCCGCGGTGTCCTTTGCGTTCGCGCTCGAGCAGGGTCGCGAGTCCGAAGTCCACGAGGCGCACGCCCGCGGGCGCCGCGCCGAGCGAGCCTCCGGGCAGCACGAGCAGGTTCGTTGGCTTCACATCACCGTGCACGATGCCCGCGGCGTGCAGCGCCTCGAGCCCATCGGTGACGCGCGCGGCCACGTCGTACACGGCGGGCCAGTCCGCTCCGGCCAGCGCCACGTCCGCCGCCTGCCCGGGGACGTACTCCATGGTGTAAAACGGCGTCCCGTCGGGAGCGAAGCCCAGCTCGTGCACCGAGACGACCGCGGGGTGGCGCACGCGCGCCAGGATCTCGAACTCACTCCGCAGCGAATCGCGTTCGGAACGCGGCAGCCGAAGCTCGAGCCGCTTGAGCGCGCATTCGCTGCCGTTGGTGAGGTCGAGCGCCAGCCACACCTGCCCCATCCCACCCTGTCCGAGCGGGCGCAGCAAGGCGTAGCGTCCGGCGAAGCGTTCCATGCGTGGTCTCCCCCGAGTCGAGGCGACATGGTAACCCGGGCGATTCATGGGCCGCGAGCCGATACTGCGCCGGCCGAGCCTGTGCCAGGACGCTGCGGGGTGCCGGCTACTCGCGCGCCTAGTCCTCGCGCGTGAAGCGCGCCGCGAATGCCACCACGACGTCGGGCGTCACCCCGAGTCCCGCGTGCGAGCGGGCCGCCTGCGCGAGTGCCTGGACCACGGCCTCGAGCGGGCGATGCCGCAGCTCGAGCAACTGTTCGCGCACCCCTGCCTCGCCGAGTGGCACGTTCGCGG
>JAYVCN010000301.1:0-5720 GCA_043749875.1 Candidatus Eiseniibacteriota bacterium
CCCACATTGGAACGTCCGAAGTTCGAGCGACCCCGGTTCGAGCGCTCACCTGACGAACGTCCGCGCAACGATCGCGCCACCGTGCAGGACGACGGGGGCGACCAGACCGGTGCGGTGAATCGTTCGCGTCCGGTCTACCCGCAGGCTCCGAGCGTGCGCTGGCGTCGCGACGGCACGGCTTCGCCGCGGCCGAACACCTGGGCTGGGCCACGCACGGAGGATCGATCAGGCCATCGAGGTGGACCCGGTGTTCGCGATGATCGCAGCGGCAGCCGTGCCCCGAACGGCGCGCGTGACGACCGTCGTTCGTTCCCGCCGGTGAGCACCGACGGTCCGTCCCTGCCCGCCGATCCGCGCGAGGCCGCGCTGCGGATCATGCACGCGGTGGACACGCGCAGCGCGTTCAGCGACCGCTTGCTGGACGGCGCGCACGCGCGCCCGGGCGCCGACCCGCGCGACCGCGCCCTGCTGCACGAGATGGTGAAGGGCTCGCTCCGCTGGCGCGGGCGACTCGACGCCGCGCTCGATGCACGCGTGCATGTCGGGCTCGCGAACACCCAGCCGTGGATCCGCAACATCCTGCGTCTCGGCGCTTACCAGATCCTGTTCCTCGATCGCGTGCCGACGCACGCGGCGGTGGATGAGTCGGTGAAGCTGGCGCACAAGTACGCGCATCCGGGCGCGGCCGGGCTCGTCAACAGCGTGCTCCGACGCCTCGCCGAGGAGGCCGCCACCATCACCTGGCCCGAGGGCGATGACGCAGCCTCTCTCTCGGCGTGGGGCTCGCACCCGTTGTGGATCGTGGAGCGCTGGCTGGCGCGATTCGGTCCGGCCGAGACGCGCGCGCTACTGGTGGCCGACAACCGCACCGTCCCCACCGGGCTTCGCGCCAACACGCTCAAGAACACGCGCGAGCAACTCATCGAACTGCTCGCGCGCGAGGGCGTCGAGGCACGTGCGGCCGAGTTGTCGCCCGACCTGGTCTGGGTCGAGGGGCACCACTCGCCGGGAGCGCTGCACTGCTTCCGCGAGGGACTGTGCACGGCGCAGGACGAGAGCGAGGCGCTGGTCGCCCGCGTCGTGGCACCCGAGCGGCACGAGCGGGTGCTCGACATGTGTGCCGCTCCGGGGGGCAAGAGCACGCACCTCGCCGAGCTGATGGGCGACGAGGGCGAGGTGTGGGCGCTCGAGCGCGACGTGCATCGCGTCGAGACACTGCGCACCACGCTCGAACGCCTCGGCGTGCATTCCGTGCACGTCGTGCATGGCGACGGGTGCACGTATGCGTTCCCGATGCCGTTCGATCGCGTGCTCGTGGACGCACCGTGCAGCGGCATGGGCGTGCTCGCGCGCCGTGCCGACGCGCGCTGGCGCAAGGGCCCGGAGGTACTGGCCGAGATGCCGCCGGTGCAGCTGGAGCTGCTGCGCGCGGCCGCGCGGCACCTGTCGCCGGGCGGTCTGCTCGTCTACAGCGTGTGCTCGTTCGAACCCGAGGAGACCGACCACGTGGTGGCGCGCTTCCTCACCGAGCACCCGGGCTGGCAGGTTGAGACCGTGGCGGGCGCGGTGCCGAACGCCGTGGTGACGGCGGAGGGCTTCATGCGCGTGCTGCCGCACCTGCACGGCTGCGACGGGGCGTTCGCGGTGAGACTGCGAAAGCCGTGAGCCATCCGAACGAGCCCGGCACCGACGCGCCGCCGCCGGTGAAGCGGCCCCAGCGCCTGCGCCACACGCTCATCACGCTGGGTGTGGGGCTGCTCGCGTTCGTGGTCGGGCTGACGGTATTCAACAGCCTGTTGATGCCGCGCTTCATCCATCGCGAGGAGGAAGTCCGCGTTCCGGACTTGAACAACCTGACCGTGGAACAGGCGCAGAAGGTGCTCGAGCCCATCGGGCTGCCGTTGTCGCGCGCCGGTGAGCGCTTCGCCCCGGAGGTGCCGCGCGGCGGCATCGTGCAGCAGGATCCGCTGGCGGGCACGCTCGTGCGGGCCCCGCGCCGCGTCTCGGTCACGGTCAGCCTGGGCGAGGAGTTCAGCTCGGTGCCGGCGCTGTTCGGCGAGACGCGACGCGGTGCGGAGCTGTTGCTCGAGCACAACGGGCTGCGCGTGGGTGGCATCACGCGCGCGCCGAGCGACGCGGTGGGCGAGGGGCTCGTGGTGGCCACGGACCCGCCGCCCGAGAGCGTGCTGGCGCACGGCACGCCGGTGGCGCTGCTGCTTTCGTCCGGACCCGGCGAAGCGGTGTTCGTCATGCCCGACCTGGCCGGCCGCGAGATCGGTCGCGCGCGCAAGCAACTCGAAGCGCTGGGCTTCAAGGTGCTGTCGCCGCCGGCAGGACCCAGCAGCGGCCCGATCGTGGCGCAGGATCCGCCCGCCGGTTCGCGACTGACGCACGACATGAGCATCACGCTGCAGGCTGGCGGACGCTTGGTCCGCTAGCGAACACGACAACTCATTACGGAGATCGCATGCCCGCCCGCCCGCCCATCGCAGCCCCCAGCATCCTGTCCGCCGACTTCTCGCGACTCGGCGAGGAGCTCGCCATCGTCGACCCCGCGCGCGACTGGGTGCATTGCGACATCATGGATCACCGATTCGTGCCGAATCTGACATTCGGTCCGCTCATCGTGGCGGCCACGCGCAAACTCACCCGCGCCTGGCTCGACGTGCACCTGATGGTCGAGCGGCCGTGGCTGATGGTGGACGACTTCCGCGCCGCGGGTGCGGACTCGATCACCGTGCACCTCGAGACCGTGCCGCAGACGCGCGAGGTGTTGCGGCAGATCCGCGCGACGGGGGCGAAGGCCGGGCTGGCGGTGAAGCCCGGCACGCCGTACGCCGCCGCGGCGCCCTACCTGCCGGATCTCGATCTGTTCCTCGTCATGACGGTGGAGCCCGGTTTCGGCGGCCAGGCGTTCATGCCGGAGATGCTGGAGCGAGTCTCCGCCGCGCGTGCCGAGCGCGAGAAGAAGCAGCTCGAGTTCATGATCGAGGTGGACGGCGGCATCACCGAAGCCACCGCGCGCACCGCGCGTGCCGCGGGCGCGGACGTGTTCGTGGCGGGAAATGCTGTGTTCAAGACGGTGGACTCGCACGCGGCGCTGGCGGAGCTGAGGGCGGCGATTGCGGGGTAGAGCGACCTGACCACTCTCCCTCTGTTTGGCGAAGCCTTGACTTGAATGTGCCGCCATTCAAGTCCATCATGCTTGCACGGTATGAACCCTCCTGTCTCCACGGACACGGGAGGAGTGTTGGAACTGGGGCTACCCGAGCCGGGTGGCCCCGTTCTGTTTATTCGCCCCCGGGGATCCTGGAGGATTCATTGGGGACGACGGCCCTGTTCATCGACGGTGGGTACCTCGACAAGGTCCGCGCACATTCTGCACCAGCTCTATCGGTCGACTACGCCCGGCTCGCTAACAGCCTCGCGGGTTCACACGAGTTGCTTCGTGCCTACTACTACCATTGTCTTCCTTGGATGAGCGCAGTGCCGGATGAGCTAGAGCGTGAGCGCTACTCTCGTGCCAGGCGCTTCATGACCGCGCTGTCGTTCCTGCCACGATTCGAGGTCCGGTTGGGTCGGCTTGCACGGCACGGCGTTGACGTAGGCGGGCGGCCCATCTTCGTCCAGAAGCGTGTCGACACGATGATTGGCGTGGATATGGCGTTGCTCGCCGGGAAGGGGCGCGTAGATCGGATCGGTCTGCTGTCGGGAGATAGCGACTACCTCCCGGCCATCGAGGCGGTGAAGCGTGAGGGTGTTCTCGCGGTGCTATGGCACGGGCGACTGGGATCACGCGTCGGGCCCAGCCGAGAGCTGTTCGAGGCCTGCGACGAGAGGCGAGAACTCACCCCGGAACTGTTCCAAGCAGCATCCAAGGGCTCGCCACATGCCTGATCGGTGGCACCGGCTTCCGCCCGGCTAGGTGAATTGCGCTGGCAATCGCCGGGGCGCGGTGTGACAATTCGCGCTGTCCCCATCCCGCCGGTGTCCTGTCCGGCGAACACCGATGGTTACGACCCCGAGGCGACGCGATGCGCGACTCGTATTCGAGAATGATGCTTGGGTTCGCCCTCTGCTCGGTGCTCGGCGCCGCGTCGGGGCCGGCGGCAGCGGAACCGTCGCCCCCGAATGCGACCGTGCCCCCCCTGTATCTCGTTGGTCGGAACCTCTGCTGGCATTCCGGCCCATGCCGCAGGTGGCTTCCAGGTGATCGTGCGAGATCTCGCCATCAACCCGATCGCGGGCGCACACGTGGTGATCGATCTGTCCTGCTGCCCGGACCTGCATTTCTGCGCTGACCAGCTCGATCCCGCGATGGATGTCGATTGCGCGAACGGGGGCGGGGGCAACGACCTGTCGGTGTGGCTCACGGACTTCGGTACGCTCGGTAGTCCGGCGTTCGGTCGTTCGGACTTTGACTGCAGCGGAGACGTCGGGATCAACGATTTCTCAGTCCTGCTGACGGCGTTCGGCCGCGGGACGCAGGTCCAATCATGCGGAGCCGCCTGCCCGTAAAGGAGATCGTCCATGCGAAGACTGATAAGTGTTCTCGCCCTGTTGCTGGCGATGCCAGGTCTGGGCTTTGCCCAGAGCTGCCCACAATATCCAGCAAATGGAAACAGCACGGTCCCCGTTTGCTTCACCCTTGTGGGCGCTGCGGGCGGACTCCCGGCGCACTCGCTCGGCCGGTTCCAGGTCGTCGCCCGTGACATCGGGAACTATCCCTGCTCCGGCGCAACGGTGACAGTAGACCTGTCGGGCTGCCCGGACATCCACCTGTGCGCCGACCAGCTGGACCCGGCCGTGGTGGTGAACTGCGGCGCCAAAACCGCCACCTCGCTGACCGCGGCGGATGGCACCGTCAACTTCACGCTCCTCGGCGGCAGCAATGGGACGGGCAACGCCATCTCATTGGTGGGTGCCGGGAAGATCTACCTGAACGGCACGCTCATCGCTTCGCCCACCGTGAGTGCCTTCGACCTCGACGGTGTGAACGGCGTCGGCATCAACGACCTGTCGGTGTGGCTGACGGACTTCGGTACGTTCGGCAATCCGGCGTTCGGCCGTTCGGACTACGACTGCAGCGGCACGGTCGGTATCAACGACTTCTCCGTGTGGCTCACGGCTTACGGTCGCGGCGACCAGATCCAATCGTGCGGAGCCACCTGCCCGTAAAGGAGATCGTCCATGCGCAGCCTGATATGCGTTCTCGCCCTGCTGCTGGGAGTGCCCGGGCTGGTTCTGGCCCAGCCCTGCACACCACCTCCAGACCATGGAAACAGCACGGTACCAGCTTGCTTCAGCCTTGTGGGCACTGCGGGCGGACTCCCGGCGCACGCGTTCGGCAGGTTCCAGGTCGTCGTCCGTGACGCCGCGAACAATCCCTGCTCGGGTGCCAGGGTGACCGTAGACCTGTCGGGCTGCCCGGACCTCCACCTGTGCGCCGACCAGCTCGACCCGGCTGTGGTTGTGAACTGCGGCGCCAAGACCGCCACCTCGCTGAGCGCGGCGGATGGCACCGTCAACTTCACGCTCCTCGGCGGCAGCAATGGGACGGGGAATGCAGTGACCCTTCTGGGCGGTGCGAGGATCTACCAGAACGGCAGCCTCATCGCCGGCCCGACAGTCAGTGCCTTCGACCTCGACGGTGTGAACGGCGTCGGCATCAACGACCTGTCGGTGTGGCTGACGGACTTCGGTACGTTCGGCAATCCGGC
>JAYVCN010000302.1:0-5489 GCA_043749875.1 Candidatus Eiseniibacteriota bacterium
GCGTTCCTGCCGCACGAAGCTGCGCGACTCGCTGCATATGTCGCGAACGGCCTGCACGTTCAGGCGGACGGCGTCACGATGCTGCTCATGTTCGAGCACGCGGTCGCCGTGCCAGCCAAGCGCAGCATCGCACTCACGTTCGTCGCCCGGCTCGCCCACCCCGCGGGCCACCTCGGCGTGCACGCCCGGCTGTTCCCGGGCAACACCCAGCACGAGACATTCTTGAACGTGTACGACTCCGGCCGGCTGCTGCGGCAGAGCGTGCTCACGCACGAGGAGCCGGCCACGGAGCTCTACGGTCATGGCGCCGCCGGCGTGTTCGCTGTGGTGGCTACGTTCGTTCGCGCCGGGATTCACCACATCTTCATCGGTCCCGACCACATACTTTTCATCGTCGGTCTGCTGCTGCTGGGCGGCGGCCTCGCGCGCGTGCTCAAGGTCGCGACAGCGTTCACGCTGGCACACAGCATCACGCTGGCGCTCGCAGCGACCGGGCACCTCGATATCTCCGCGCGCATCGTCGAGCCACTCATCGCGCTCAGCATCGTCTACATCGGCATCGAGAACCTGCGTGCCCGGCCCGGTACCCCCGACCGACGAACGGTGCTGGCGTTCGGCTTCGGCCTCATCCACGGCCTCGGCTTCGCCGGCGTCCTGCGACAGCTCGGCCTGCCAACGGAAGCCCTGGGCTGGTCGCTCGTCTCGTTCAACATCGGCGTCGAGCTCGGCCAAGGCTGCATCATTCTCGCCGTGACCCCGCTGCTGGGCCTGCTGCGTGCCACCCGCCCCCGCGCAGCGCTCCAGGCCGTCGCAGCCGGCTCCTGGGTGATCATCGTGGCCGGCAGCTACTGGTTCGTGCAGCGGCTGCTCGTGCACTCGTAGGGCCCCGGCCCGGCCACCCCCACGCCCGAACTCGGACAGCCCCGTGATACTCGGCAGCCGAGGGCGTACATTCCCCCACGATGGCCATCGGCGACGCAGTCTTCGGCAGGGTCTGGGCCCTGGATCCAGCCCGGGAAGCGGATTGGGACGCGCTGTATGCGGACCAATTGCCGCGGGTCTACAACTACTTCCGCTATCGAGTCGGCAGCGGACCCGTGGCCGAGGACTTGACGTCGCAGACGTTCGAGAAGGCGTGGGTGGCGCGTCACCGCTACCGGCGGGACCTGGCGAGCTTTGCCACGTGGCTCATGACCATCGCCCGCAATGTGGCGACGGACCACTACCGGCGGCGGCGCGACCACGTCCCGCTGGAAGCTGCGGAACACCTCGCGGCGGGGGATTCTCCAGAAGAACTGCTGTCGCGACGCGAGGACTTCGCGAAGCTGTCGCGGTTGCTGGCCGCGCTGCCAGAGCGCGATCGCGAACTGGTGTCACTCAAGTACGGCGCGGGCCTCACCAACCGGGCCATCGCCAGGCAGGTCCACCTGACCGAGACCAATGTCGGCAGCATCCTGCACCGTGCGGTGCAGAAGCTGCGCGCCGGCTGGGAACAACAAGGAGTCTAGCCATGACCGACGATCGTTTCCTGCACGAGCAGCGCCAGGAGCCGGGACCCGGCTTCAGCCGCGCGCTGCGTGAGCGCCTGCGCGGCGTCGAGACCGCGTCGCCTGCGCGGGGCTTCCGCTTCCATCCGGCATTCGCCAGCGCGCTGGCCGTGGCGCTGGTGGCCGCGTCGTTCGCGCTGCCCGCGGTGCGCGTGGCGGCGCAGAGCGCGCTGGACCTGTTCCGCGTGCACTCGTTCGCCGCGGTCGAGATCGACCCGGCGCGCATCGAGCAGCTGAAGCAGCTGCACGACCAGACCCAGAACGATCCGGCGATGATGGTGTTCGACAAGCAGGACGTGATGCACGACCCGGGCAAGCCCGTGGAGTATCCGTCCGCGGACCTCGCGGCCTCGGCCGCCGGCCTGCCGGGGCTGCGCAAACCTACGTCCTTGCCGAACGGGCTCACGTTCCAGAAGGCCACGGTCACCGGTCAGGGCGAGGCGCGGCTCACGCTGCACGCCGACCGGCTGCAACACGTGCTCGAAGCGCTCGGCATCACCGACGTGCACGTGCCGAGCGGCCTCGACGGTCAGAGCCTCACCGTCCACATACCGCCGCACGTGATGCAGCTTTACACGAGCGGCAAGCATCAGCTCTCGATCATCGAGGGCACGAGCCCCGAGGTGGCGCTGCCGCCGGGTGCCAACCTCCAGCAGTTGGGCGAGATCGGCCTGCGCGTGCTGGGGCTGGATCCCGTCGAGGCGCGCCGCGTCGCGGGGACCATCGACTGGCGCAGCACGCTGCTGGTGCCGGTGCCGATGAACGCCGCATCGTTCCGCCAGGTGGACGTGAACGGTCACAAGGGCCTGTTCATCCGCATGGACGGCGACGGCACGGGGGAGGGCCCCAAGGGCCAGCGCGGCGCCATGGTGATGTGGACCGAGGGCGAGCGCGTGCTGGCGGTCCAGAGCGACCTGTCGAACGAGGACGTGCTCGAGGTGGCGCAGTCGCTGCGTTGAGATTCGCGGACGACGCCAGCGGGCGGGGCGCGGTTGCTCCCGCCCGCTGCGCATTCCAGACTGGCCGCCCATGGCTCCCCTAGCTCCCATGCCCACCGCCGTCATCGAGACGCAGCACCTGAGCCGTCGCTTCGGCGACAAGCTCGCCGTCGCCGACCTGAGCGTCACGGTGAAGCGCGGCGAGGTGTTCGGGTTCCTGGGTCCGAACGGCGCCGGCAAGACGACCTCGCTCAAGATGCTGCTGGGCTTGATCGAACCCACCGCGGGCAGCGGCACGATGCTGGGTAAGCCGATCGGCGACCGCGCCGCACGCGCCAAGGTGGGCTTTCTTCCAGAGCACTTCCGGTTCCAGGACTGGCTCACGGGGCGCGAGTTGCTGCGCTTTCACGGGCGATTGTACGGGCTCTCGGGCGACGCGCTCGACGCCAAGGCCGACGCGCTGCTCACGCGCGTGGATCTGCAAGATGCCGCCGACCGGCCCATCAAGGGCTACAGCAAGGGCATGACGCAGCGCGTCGGGCTGGCGCAGGCACTCTTGAACGACCCCGACCTGGTGTTCCTCGACGAGCCCACGTCCGGGATGGACCCGCTCGGACGTCTGCTCGTGCGCGACCTGATCCACGAATTGAGGGCGCACGGCACCAGCGTGTTCCTGAACTCGCACCTGCTGGGCGAGGTCGAGGCCACCTGCGATCGCGTCGTGTTCGTGAAGCAGGGCCGCGTCATCCACGAGCTCGACATGGCCGCGGCACCCACGGGGCTCGAGGTGGAGTTGCGCGTGGAAGGTGTCACTGATGCGGTGCTGTCCGCACACGGCACGCTGCTCGCGCGGGCGACGGGCATCGCGCGGCTGCGCGTTGAGTCAGAAGCGGCGCTGCCCGCGCTGGCAGCCGCACTGGTGCAGTCCGGCGCCAAACTCTACGCCATGACCCCGCACCGGCGCTCGCTCGAG
This sequence comes from Candidatus Eiseniibacteriota bacterium, assembly GCA_043749875.1. GTDB lineage: Bacteria > Eisenbacteria > RBG-16-71-46 > RBG-16-71-46 > RBG-16-71-46 > JAIOPA01. The sequence goes on from JAYVCN010000302.1 coordinate 3,459, forward strand.
GCCACATTCCTCGAGGTCATGGGCGAAGACCAGAGGCCCGGATGAGCGAATGCGAAGGCAAACGCGATCGATGAGCGAAAGCGAAGAGGTCCTATGAACGCGATCTTCACCATCATGCACCTGACGCTGCACGAGGCCGCGCGCCGGCGCATCCTCGTGGCCACGCTCATCAGCGCGGCGGCATTTCTGATTCTTTACAGCGTTGGCTTCCACTTCGTGGCGGCGCACGTGCATCAGCAGGCGGGTCTGACGGTCGTGCGCCAGCGCCTGCTCCTGAACTTCCTCGCGCTCGCCGGGCTCTACGCCACGCACTTCCTCACGCTCATGACCGCGGTCCTGCTGCCCGTCGACACGCTGTCGGGTGAAATCGCCTCGGGCGTGACGCAGACGGTGGCTAGCAAACCCGTACACCGCTCGAGCATCGTGCTCGGCAAGTGGCTCGCGTTCTGTCTGGTGGCGGTCGCCTACTTCGCGATCGTCGCGAGCGGCGTGCTGGTGATCGCCCGCTTCATCGGACATTTTTCGCCGCCGGGGCTGCTGGCCGGCCTGCCGCTCATGGCGCTCGAGGCGGTGGTGTACGTGTCGCTGTCGATGGCCGGCGGCGCGCGACTGGCCACGGTCACGAACGGCATCCTCGCGTTCGGGCTCTACGGCCTGGCTTTCATCGGCGGCTGGGTCGAGCAGATCGGTGTGCTCGCGGGCAACGTCGCGGCGCAGAACGTCGGCACTGTGGCGAGCCTGATCATGCCGACCGAAGCCCTGTGGCAGCGCGCGGCCTACCAGATGCAGCCCGCGATCATGCGCGACCTGCACCTGACCCCGTTCTCACCCGCGTCGCTGCCGAGCGTGGCGATGGTGTGGTGGGCGGTGGGCTACGCGCTGGTGGCGCTGTGGCTCGGCGTGCAGGGATTCAGGAATCGGGCGCTGTAGGGGCGCGCGGCTACTCGTCCGCGGGCGGAACGGCGCCCGGCGCCCCGCCGTCAACGTCCCCAGCGCCATCGTCCTTCGGCTTCTTCTTCCCGCAGCCGCAGTCGCCGCACTTGTGGTACGGCCCGGGCGGCATCTCGTCGTAGGCGATCCGGTGTTCCGCGCCGTCCGCGTCGCGCACCCACACCGCTTCCGCGTAGACATCGGTGCGCGTCACGGTCACCGGACCCTTGCCGGTGCCGATCTTCGTGCCCACGGGCGGCAACTTGGCGGCGCTGTCGCGGTACTGCGCCAGCTCGTAGGACAGGCAGCACATCAGCCGCCCGCACGCGCCCGAGATCTTGGTCGGGTTCAGCGACAGGTTCTGCTCGCGCGCCATCTTCAACGTCACCGGGTGGAAGCCCTTCATCCACGTCGAGCAGCAGAACGCGCGCCCGCACGGGCCGCAGCCGTCGACCCGCTTCGCCTGGTCGCGCACGCCGATCTGGCGCAGCTCGATGCGCGTCTGGAACCGGCTCGCCAGGTCTTTTACCAACTCGCGGAAGTCCACGCGTTGCTCGGCGGTGAAGTAGAACGTGATCCGGTTTCGCCTGAACGCCACCTCGACTTCCGACAACTCCATCTTCAGGTCACGCAGCTCGATACGCTGCCGGCTGTAGTCGTAGGCGTCCTCTTCGAGTGCGCGGTTGTGGTCGTCCTGGTCGAGGTCTTCCTCCTCGGCCTTGCGGATGATCTCGCGCGTCACGGTGCCGGGTTTCTTCAAGGACACCAGCAGGGGGTCTTTCAGGAGGACGGTGGCGAGCGTCTCGCCGTGCTCACCCTGGACCACGACCTTGTCGCGCAACCGCAACCACAAGCTGCGCGAGTTCAAGAAAAATTCCCGGCGCGAACCGCGCAGGGAGACCTGGATGATCTCCGACATGCTCGGACCTCTATGGCGGACGTACCGTCCGCTTCACGCCACCCGCGTTCGGGCGGCTGGGAGTATGCGAGTGCGACGATCCAATCCACGCGGCGCGGGCCAGCAACGGCACCGGTGCCACGGGCTATCTGAAAAGGCCCCCGGAACGGGGGCTCGTTACCGCAACTGTAGCATGAAGCGGG
>JAYVCN010000303.1:0-15846 GCA_043749875.1 Candidatus Eiseniibacteriota bacterium
GTTCGCGCATTCGAGGCGCTGGCCGGAGTCGCCACGCGGGCCGGCGTCGAGGGCGCGCGCTTCACCGTGCACACGCCGCTCATGCAGCTCGACAAGGCCGGCATCATCCGCCTCGGGCTGTCGCTCGGCGTGGACTATGCGCTCACGCATTCATGCTACGATCCCTCGCCCGTCGGACTCGCGTGCGGCGACTGCGACAGCTGCCGGTTGCGCGCGAAAGGCTTCCGCGAGGCCGGGGTCGCCGACCCCACGCGCTACGCTACCCCCGCCTAGAGGCCCGAGCCACCGTGCGTGTCGAGCTGGTGAAGGAGTTCCGCTTCGAGTCCGCGCACCGCCTGCCGCTGGTGCCGGCCGACCACAAGTGCTTCCGCATGCACGGGCACTCGTACCGCATCGAGGTGTGCGTGGCGGGCGAGGTGGACCCGAAGCTCGGCTGGTTGGTGGACTTCGGCGAGATCGCCGCGCGCGTCGAACCGGTGCTCAAGCAGGAGCTCGATCACCGCGTGCTGAACGACGTCGGCGGGCTCGAGAATCCCACGTCGGAGATCCTGGCGCAGTGGCTGTGGAATCGCCTCGGCCCGCTGGTGCCGCACCTCGCGGCCATCACCGTGCACGAGACCTGCACGGCGCGCTGCACCTACCGCGGCGAGTAGCGCGCCGCTGCCCGGATCCGGCGCCGCTCACGACGGAACTCGGTGCCACGCCACGCCGGTACCACTTCCCGCGCGTTCATCCGCTTCGTGATGGCACCCGTATCCCACACAAACACCACGGGTTCTGCGTGCGGGTGGATTTGCCCACACCTGACGCCCTGCCGGGAATGCCCCTGCATCAGACGGCTTACATCGTGCAGTCACGACACTCCCCGAACAACTCGCTCAAGCCGCGCGTCCCCGAGCCGAAAACTCTTCCGGGATCTGCCGGCCTGAGGGAACAGGACCATGAACGAGCGCATCTTCGTCACAGGAGCTACGGGTTACATCGGTGGGGCGGTGGCCGCGCGCCTGGCGCGCCAGGGTCACCAGGTGTTCGGTCTCACCCGCAACCCCGACAACGCCAAGGCGCTCGCCGCCGCGGGCGTGACGCCGGTCGTCGGCGATCTCGCGCACCCCGACGAGTGGAACGGTGTGTTGCAGAATTGTGACGCTGCCGTACACGCCGCGTTCGACGGGGAGAATGGCGCCGCCGATGTGGACCTCGCGGCGCTGGATGCCCTGCGTCACGCCGCGCTCGATGGACGCGTGCGTCGCGTGTTGTACACGAGCGGCATCTGGGTGCACGGGCACGGTGCCGAAGGCATGGCGGACGAGACGACGCCGCTCGCGCCGCTGGCGGTGGTGCAGTGGCGCGCCGCGCACGAGGAGATCGCACTCGACCTGGGCGCGCACGAGCTGGACGTGGTCATCCTGCGGCCGGCCATGGTGTACGGCGAACATCGCGGCATCCTCGGCGGCTGGTTCGCCGAGGCGAACGATTCGCACACCGTCACCTACCCAGGCGATGGCTCGCAGCACTGGAGCCTGGTGCACCGTGACGACGTGGCCGAGGCGTACGCGCTGGCGCTTGAACACGCGCACGGCGGCGAACGCTACCTGCTGGCCGACGAGTCACGTCACAGCGTGAAGGAATTGGCCGAGGCTGTGGCCGTGGCGACGCAATCCAAGCTCGTGTCGTGGCCCGCCGACGACCTCGTGCATGCGCACGGCGCATACGGCGAGGCGCTGCTCAATGACCTGAGCGTGTCGTCCGCCAAGGCCCGTCGCGAACTGGGCTGGGTGCCCCGTCACACGTCGTTCGTGACCGAGGCCCCCGACCTGTGGCGCGACTGGCAGGCCGCGCGCGCGACGCCGGTGGGCTGAAACACCGCCGCTCCAGCCTGCAGATCGGCCGCCCTTCACTGCTGAGGGGCGGCCTTCTCCGTTGCGGTCCCTGCGTGCTCTCGTGGGGTCGTCTCGCGCCCGCCCGCAGTTTCTGGCACGCTGGACAGGGATTCGCCCCCACGCACCCGAGGACATCTGCCCTGACACTTGGCTTCAGCTCCCCCCCACGCCGCCGCAGATTCCTCGCCGATCTCGCCGCGATCGTCCTCATGCTCGCCTCCGCCGTGCATCCCGTACGCGTCATGGGAGCACCGACCGCGGATAATTCCGCGGTCTACTTCGTCGACCCCGACACGGCGTATCGGCCCAAGGATTTCGCCTTCCTGTGCAACACCGTGCCCACCGCCACGCCCAATGTCTGGCGTCGACTCTTCCACCTCATCTACACCCGAACGCTCAAGGGCGCGGGCGCACCGGGTCAGACCACGCTCGGCCACGCATGGACGTCCCGTCCCGACATCGCCTCGAGTTGGCACGCGGACACGAACGCATTCGCCGCGGGGGCGACGCCGTGGGACGCGTCCGAGGTCTACGCGCCATCCATCCTCCAGCGCGGAGACCAGTATTTCATGTTCTACACCGGGCTCGACCTCGCGGGTAACGAGAGCATCGGCTACACGAGCACGAGCCTGTTGGACACGACGGACACCGTCTGGGGGTCACGGACACAGGTCCTCAACAGCTCCAACAAGCGACCGGCCTGGGTGGCAACGCCGGGAGGTGGATTTCGAGCCACGCTGCGGGATCCGTTCGTCATGGAGGACCCTGAGCATCCCGGGCGAGTACTGATGTACTACGTCGCGGGAAACGTGAATGATCGCACCATGGCTCCCCCGACCGCCTTCTACCGCAATGCCGTGGGCGTGGTTCGCAGTCAGACCGGAACCCTCGACGCGTGGGATGACCTGGGCTACTTGCGCAGCACCGACCATGCGCACGCGCGCACTGGAAACGATGAATCTCCGCATGTCTTTCCGGACGCCGCACACGCCTGGCCCAGCCAATCGGGTCAGGCCGCATGGCGGCTCATGTTCACCGACGGTCCGGCCCCGGGGGCCAGGTCCATCAATATCGCGATGAAGACCGTCGGCGCGAGCCTGGGCGACACGACGCTCGCAAACTGGCAGTTCCCGCCGACCCGGCTGTTCTCCTACCTGCAGCTGGATTCAACCGTGTTCGGCTGGGAGGCTACCGAGCAACTGCGCGTGAGTTCTGGCGACTTCCTCGCCGCCTATGATGATGTGGGGATCGCGATCGCTCCCATGTTCTGGAGCGGCATGAATTTCAGCCTGGCGACACCGGTCGTGGCGGGAGTCGGCGGGCGCCCGGCGGCCGGCGCGCCCGTTCTGCTGGCACTCTCCGAGCTCGTGCCGGGCCGGCGCAGGGTCGGGTTCCGGATCGAGTTGCCGTCGCCCATGCGCGTGAACCTGAACGTCTATGACCTCGCGGGGCGCAGGATTCGTACGCTGGTGAACCGGGCCATGCCGGCAGGCCCTACCACTCTGACGTGGGACTGCCGCGACGACGATGGCTCCGCACTGTGGAGCGGAATGTATTTCGCCAGACTCACCTGCGCCGCGGGCGATCGAACGGTGCGCGTCCCCGTCCTGCGTTGAATGACGCGTGTGGCGTCGTGAGACCCGCCTGCGTAGGCTCTTGTTCACCATGACCACCCTCGAGCCACCCTCGACCCGCGTGCGCCTGGCGCTGTTCGCGTTCGCGGCACTCGTCGCACTCGCCGTGCTGCTGCCGGGGTGCCTCGGCCCGATCGTGGCCAGCCAATTGCGCGCGCAGGCCCATGCACGCGGGCTCGAACCCCATTGGGACCGGCTCGCGTTCGCGTGGCCACTGCGTGTGGAGCTGCGCGGGCTGGTGGTGACGCACATGGACAGCGAAACGCCGTTCGTGAACGCCGCACGCGTCGAGGTGTCGCTCGCAGCCCGGGGTCTGAGCCTGACGCCGCGCATCGCCCGGCTCGTGCTCGAGCGGGCGCAGGTCACGCTGCCGTCCGGCGGCACCGAGGACGACACGACCGCGGTACGCGAGGACGACTCCGCCGGCGCGGGCGGCCCGGCTTCGCCGCGCGTCCGCGCCGCGGCGCAGCAGCTGGCCGACGCGCTGCTGCTGCCCGCGCGCCGCCTGCCCGAGCTGCGAATCAGCGGCCTCGACGTGCAGCGCGGCGACTCGTTGCTCGCCCGGCTCGACGCGCTCACCCTCACGCACCGCTCGGGCGGGGTTCAGTTTGTCGCGACCGGCGTGATCGCCGGCGAGCACCGCGTGCCCTTCGACGTGGCGCTCGAGTGGCGTACGGACGACCGGCTGGTGGGCCACGCAGCGTTCCACGTGCCCGACGCCAGGCGCGGCGAGACGGCGCTGGAGCTCCGCGTGGACGGCCGCGTCGCGCAGGACCGCCGCGACGGCGTGCTGCGCGTGGCCGAGGGCACCCACGTGCAACTCGGACGCGCCGACCTGCGCGTGGTCGGCGAGGTGCGGCGCGCGGGACCGCGGCTACTGCTCGCGCTGGAGGTGGACGGACTCACCGCACGCGAGGTGCAGGCCAGCCTGCCCCCCGCGGTGCTGGGGCCGCTCACCGACCTGTCGGTGCGCGGCTCGTGGGACTGGCGCGCCAGCGTCGACGTGAACGTGGCCCAGCCGGACAGTGTGCAGTTCACCGCCGCTGTCATCCCCCATGGGCTGCAACTCGAGGCGGACAGCCCGCGGCTGCGGATCAGTGCGCTGGCCGGGCCGTTCGTCGCCGAGATCCACCTGCCGAAGGAACGCGTCGTCACCCGCGAGCTGTCGGATGCCAACCCGCACTTTCGCACGCTCGACCGCATCAGCCCGCTGCTGCGATATGCGCTGCTCACCAACGAGGACGGCGGTTTCTACCACCATCGCGGCTTCAACGCCGATGCGATCGAGTTGGCGATGGCGGCGAACCTGCGCTCGGGTTCGTTCAAGCGCGGCGCCGGCACGATCACCATGCAGCTCGCGCGCAACCTGTTCCTGGGCCACCAGCGCACGCTGTCGCGCAAGGGCCAGGAGGTGGTGCTGGCCTGGGTGCTCGAACATCTCACGGGGCTGTCGAAGGACCGGCTGCTCGAGGTGTACTTGAACATCATCGAGTGGGGCCCCGAGGTGCACGGCGCCGACGAGGCCGCGCACTACTACTTCGACAAGGACGCGGCCGACGTGACGCTCGATGAGGCACTGTTCCTGACCGTCGTGGTGCCGAGCCCGAGCCACTGGAAGAACCGGCTCGACGCGGGCGGCGAGCTGCGGCCGTGGGCACGGAGCCAGATGGCGTTCATCGCCCGCAAGATGGTGAGCCGCGGCTGGCTCGCGCCCGAGCAGGTGCCCGACGCCGAGGCGCTGCACGTGCACTTGCGCGGGCCTGCCGCCGGGTTGTTCGCGCCGCGCGACAGCACCGCCACGGGCCGCGCTCAGGGCGAGGCGATCCGCATCTGAGGCGGTCGTATCGCTGGACGGTGACCTGCTGTGGGCCGGCGACCACGGCAGGTCTTCGCCCCAGCATGCGACGCCCTATCGATACCGCACGCGAATCCAGCGCATGGCTCTCCGCCGTGTGACGCACCTCACGGCGCACGCTCGGTGTCTGCGCCACCCCGCGAGATACGCTCAAGGCCACCTCTCAGCAGGCCGATGCCAGTCCCGCACGTCCTCTCTCGCAGCGCTTTGCGATCCAGCCATCAGGTGCGATTCGCGGGGGCTGCACGCGCACTGCCGAAGTCCGATTGCCGTGTCCCCAGGCGGCTGAAGCACGGATCGCGCACCGCGGACGCGATCAGCTCGTATGCCAGGGATCCCCTCAGTCTCGGTAGGAGGAAACCCCCATGCACATCAGCCAACTGTCCTGGAGCCGCTCACAGGGCTGGTCGCCGGACGACGCTCCAGCGAACGCCGAAGCCCAGCTGGTGTTGGTGTTCTTCGGAACGGCTGCCGCCGCGTCAGACGAGCCTTTTGCCTGGCTGCGCAAACGCTTTCCCCACGCGATCCTGTTCGGCTGCTCCACCGCCGGTGAGATCCGCGACACTCATGTGGGGGACGATGGCATCGTCGCCACCGTCGTGACGTTCGAGCGCACGCAACTCCAGTGCTCATCGACCGAGGTCCTACGCGCGGAGGACAGCTTCGAGGCCGGTCGCTCGTTGGCGGCGTCCATCCGGCACGAGCACCTCGCCCACGCCGTCGTGGTCTCTGACGGCCTGCGTGTGAACGGCAGCGAACTGGTCCGCGGCCTGACCGCCGGACTGCCGCGCGGCGTCACCGTCACGGGCGGCCTGTCCGGCGACGGCGCCCGCTTCGAGCGCACCGCGGTGCTATGCGACGGCCGTCCCATGACCGGCATGGTGAGCATTCTCGGTCTGTACGGTGACGCAATCGCCGTCGGCTACGGCTCTCTCGGCGGATGGGATCCATTTGGTCCCGAACGACTCATCACGCGGTCGCGCGGCAACGTCCTGTTCGAGTTGGACGGCCAACCCGCGCTCGCGCTCTACAAGACCTATCTCGGCGAATACGCCGGCAAGCTGCCGGCCAGCGGGCTGCTCTTTCCAATCAGCCTGCGCGCCGATAGCGATTCCACACCGGTGGTGCGCACCATCCTCTCGGTCAACGAAACAGACGGCAGTTTGACGTTTGCGGGCGACGTACCCGAGGGCTCCTTCGCGCGCCTCATGAAGGCCAACTTCGATCGTCTCGTCGACGGCGCGATGGGCGCGGCCCGCTCGTCGCAGCACGGGCGGCGGGATCGCGAACCCGATCTCGCGATTCTGGTGAGCTGCGTCGGGCGCAAGCTCGTGCTCGCGCAGCGCATCGAGGAGGAACTCGAGGGTGTGCGCGCCGTATTGGGAGACCGCCCTGTGCTCGCCGGATTCTATTCCTATGGTGAAATCTCCCCGTTCACGCCCAGCGCGAGGTGTGAACTGCACAACCAGACCATGACCATCACCACCTTCTACGAAGCCGCGTGAACCCGAGCAGCCTGCATCCCCTTCTCCAGCGACAGTTGCGCGCCCTGATCGCCACGGACGCCACTCCCTCCCCGGAACTGGCAGACTTCATCGCGCGTGTCGAAGCGGCCTACCGTCAGGCTGACGGCGACCGCGCGTTGCTGGAGCGCTCGCTCGAATTGAGCTCGCAGGAACTGTTGCAGTCGAACAGCGAGATGCGCGCCATCATCAGCGCCTTCCCGGACGTGTTCATCCGGCTCGAAGCGGATGGAACCGTGCTCTCGATTCGCGCACACGAACCGCGCGAACGGACGATGCTTCCCGAGCACGGGGTGGGACAGCGCATCCAGGAACTGGTCGGTGGCCGTGCCGGCGTGCGGCTGCGGCGAGCGCTGCTCCGCCTGTCGGCCGGCGAGCCACAGGTAACGGTCGAATGCACGCTTGCGCAGGGGGGTGAATCGCGTGCGTTCGAAGCCAGGCTCGTGCCCTTGCCCGGCAAGCAGCGCCTCGCAATCGTTCGCGACATCACCGCTCGCAAGCAGGCGGAAGACCAGCTGCGAGCGGCGCGTGAGGCCGCCGTCGAGGCGGCGAGGCTCAAGTCCGAGTTCCTCGCGAACATGAGTCACGAGATTCGAACACCCATGACCTGCATCATGGGCATGACCGAGCTGGCGCTCGAGACCGAGTTGGCGCCAGAACAGCGGCATTTCCTGACTGCCGTGAAGAGCTCGTCGGATGCCTTGCTCACCTTGCTCAACGACATCCTCGACTTCTCGAAGATCGAAGCCGGACAAATGCAGCTCGAGCGCATCCCGTTCAGCCTGCGCGATTGCGCCGGGGCCGCGGCCAAATCGCTGGCGATCCGCGCGCACCAGCGAGGGCTCGAACTCGCGGTGAACGTGGCGGCCGAGGTGGCCGACCGGCTTGTCGGGGACCCCTCGCGACTACGCCAGATCCTGCTCAACCTGCTGGGCAATGCCATCAAGTTCACCGAACGGGGCGAAGTCGTGCTGGCGATCGAACCGATCGAAGAGGACGACCGTCACACGCGGCTGCGGATCTCGGTGCGCGACACGGGTATCGGGATCGCGAAACATCTCCAGGCCACCATCTTCGAGTCCTTTCGGCAGGCAGATGGCTCGACGACGCGCCGATTTGGGGGTACCGGGCTTGGGCTGGCGATCTGCGCCCAACTGTCCGAGTTGATGCAGGGCAGCATCACGGTTCAAAGCGAGCCTGGCGCCGGCAGCACCTTCACGTTCACCTGCCGATTCGAACGCGAACCGGCGAGCGAGCGTGCCGCGACTCCCGTGGAGACGTCGGGGTTAAGGGGCAAGCGCGTGCTCGTCATCGATGACAATGCGACGAACCGGTCCATCTTCGCCGGCTTGTTCTCACGTTGGCATGCCGCGTGCCGGGGCGCGTCGAGCGGTGCCGAGGGACTCGAGGCGCTGCGTCTTGCGGCCGCAGAGCAACGCCCCTTCGACCTCATCGTTCTCGACATGCAGATGCCGGACATGGACGGGTTCGCGGTCGCCGCCGCGCTCCGCGAAACGGCGTCTGCGCATGTGCCCATTCTCGTGTGCACTTCTTCCGGACGCGCAGGCGACGCGGCGCGTTGCCGCGAGCTCGGCGCCTCGGGGTATCTGACCAAGCCCGTGCTCGTCTCGGAGCTGCATGACGCCGTGTGCACGATCTTCGGAGACCAGAAGGAGGGACCACAGGCACCGTTCGTGACTCGCAAGTCAATCCGCGAGGAGCAACGACGGCTTCGCGTGCTGCTCGCCGAGGACAACGACGTCAACCGGATCATGATCCGTAGGCTGCTCGAGAAGCGTGGACACCACGTGACCGAGGCGACGAACGGCTGGCAGGTACTCGAGTCACTCGCCGAAGCACGATTCGACCTCGTGCTCATGGACGTTCAGATGCCCTCACTGGACGGTTTGGAGGCCACCGCCGCGATTCGAGAACGCGAGCAGAAGAGTGGCGAGCACATGCCGATCATCGCTCTGACAGCCCACGCGATGCGTGGGGACGAAGAGCGCTTCCTGGCCGCCGGAATGGATGGGTACGCGAGCAAACCGGTCGACACCGCCGCATTGTTCGCGCTCATCGAACGCCTCGTGCCGAGGGCCGCGGGCGAGTCGGCCAACGCCAGCGGGAGTCCATCGGCCGCGGCCGGGGACGTGCTCGATGTGGCCGAGGCGCTTCGGTTGCTCGGCGGAGATACCTCGTTGGTCGAGGCAGCGGTGCGATTGCACCTGGACGGGGCAGCGCGGTGGGTGTCCGCGATGCGCGAGGCCTGCCTGGCCAAGAACGCGGTCGCACTCGGGCATCTCGCCCATCGCGGCAAAGGCGAGCTGGCGCTGATCGGCGCGGTGAGTGCGACTCGCGCCACGGCGCGGCTCGAGGCGGCGGTGAGCACTCCGGACTGGCCTGTACTCAATGCCGCCGTCGACCTACTGGTCGCCGAGCTCGTCCGCCTGCACGAGTTCCTGGCGAGGCGCCAGGCAGCGTGAAGGAGCCGGTGGCCGGGCCGCCCTTCGCGGCCGACCGCACCACCGGCTCGCGGACCATGGACCAAGGACCGCCGTATGTTTGGAGGTGGAACTCGGGTTACGCCTCCGGGCCGAACAGCGTCGGGCCGTCAGGCCGCCGCCGCGGGTCGGAGCGACGACGCGGTGGCAACTCGCGCGGACGCGGCGGCGGCACGGCGGAACGCGCCGCGCGGCCGAGCCCGCCCAACGACAGCTCCCTCGCGGAGGGGAACGGTTCGGCCCACGCCTCGAGCTCCCGCCGCGGCACCAGTTCAGGCTCCGCCTCGCCCTCGATCGCGGCGCGCGTGAGCCGCACCGCGCCCACGCCCTCCTCGACCAGGCGCGGCAGCCGGAACTCGAGCGGCGCGAGCGCCTCGGCCACGAGCCGGTGGAGCGCGCGCGCGCCGAGTCCGTGCGCGAGCGCGCGGTCCACCAGCGCCGCGCGCGCCGCGCCGTCGACCTCGAGTCGGACCCCATGCAGCTCGAAGAACCGTCGCTGCATCGGCAGCGGCGAGCTCGGCAGCTCGGTGAGCACGCGCTCCAGTTCGGCGCGCGTGAGCGGGTGCAGCGGCACCAGCCCGGCGAAACGGCCGACCAGCTCGGGGATGAGGCCGAACTCGACCAGGTCCTCCGGCAGCACGCGGTCGAGCACCTCCGCCTCGCTCAGGCGTTCGGGACGCACCGCCGCAGCGACGAATCCCAGCGGTGGAGCCGATCCCCGCTCGAGCCGGGCTCGCACGCGGGCGGTGAGGCCAGCGAACGCACCCGTGCACAGGAACAGGATCCGCGACGAGTCCATGACGAGCTCGCGGTCGCGGTGGCGCACGCGCACCGGGCGGCCGTCGAGCAGCGTGAGCAGGCCGTTCTGCACGCCCTCGCCCGAGACGTCGCGGCCAATGTCCGTGGCACGTTTCAACTTATCGATTTCGTCCAGCAGCACGATGCCGTGCTCGGCCAGCGCCACGTCGCCACCGGCGCGCTCGAGCAGCGAGCCGAACATGCTCTCGACCGGGGTGCCGACATAGCCGGTCTCGACCAGCGAGGTCGCAGCGGTGAACGCCACCGGCACGCCGAGCAGCGCACCGAGCGTTTTCACGAGCAGCGACTTGCCCACGCCGGTCGGGCCGATCAACAGCTGGTGCTGGCGGCCGAAGTCCTGGCCGCCGGAGCAAGGCGAGTCACGGAAGCGATGGCCAAGGAAGTGCCGGTACACGGCGAGGCCGAGCCGCTGCTTGGCGAGCGACTGGCCCACGACGTGCTGGTCGAGGTGTTGCGCGATCTCCGCGGCGGAATGCAGACGGGCGATGGCGACCATGGTGGTCTCCTTCGTCGGTGGACCGGAGCGATGCCGGGGCACACGTGAGCGTACGAGGGGTAGCAGGGCGGGGTTCGGCGAGTGAATTCTTGCCTGCGCCACGCGCACAAGCAAAGTCAATTCCACGCGCGCGAATCCGAACCTGCTGCTTTCGTCGCACGCATCGAGCGGCACGAACGCGCGAAAATCTCGGCGCGCAGCGCGTTGCCGCGCTCACCGCGCGGGGAACGACGCGCGCGTGACCGCACGCATGCCGCACATCGCAGCGCGTGATTACCGCGCCCGTGTTGTCCACAGTCCGCGCGCGCCGGCGTGACGAATTCACTCATCGCGCTGTGCCGTAAGCGACTGCGCGCACGCCGCGCGCTGCTGCTGCTACACTGCGCCGCTCGACACGCGGAGTACCCCGTGAACAACACACCGTGGCTCAACGAGTTTCACGTCTCGCGCGCGGCGCGGGACCGGTCCCGATTCGACGAGGTGCTGTTCGCCTCGTCTGGCCATGCCGTGCTCGCACGCCCCGCCGCGGCGCATCGCTTCGCCGCCGCGCTCAACGCCGCGCACCGCGAAGCGCCGAGCGCTTCGGCCGCCGACCTGTTCGCGCTCGGCCTGCTCGACGAGGCCGCGCATCTTGCCATCGCGCACTGGCGTGCACATGCTGATGTGGACGGCCTGCGCGCAGTGCTTGAGCACCTGGAACATCAGCTCGGCAGTACCGCGGTGGACCGGCTGCTGCTCACGTTCACGGAGGCGTTCCCCACCGTGACGGTGTACCGCGGCCGGCAGCGTTCGGCCGCGTGGCTGGCGGGCGCGACCGACGCCCGCTCACACCGGGAGGTCGCGCTCGAGGAGCTTGTCATGCTGTCGCTCGTCAACGCGAATCCCGCGGCGGCCGGCTATCGCGAGCTGTTCGAGGATGTGCCGCTGGCGCGCGAGACCGCGTACGCGACGGTGCTGCGCGAGCTCGAGTCCTATTTCGCCACACGACCCGGGATCGGCGCGTCGGGTGCGACGCTGCTCGAGTTCCTGCGCGGCCCCGTGCGCGCAGCCCCCGGCTCGCTCGCCGGCCAGCTCGAGTTCGTGCGCGGCGAGTGGGGCTGGCTCGTGGGCGACCTGGTCGAGCGCATGCAGCTGGCGTTCGATCTCCGCCGCGAAGAGGAGCGCTGGCTCGCGGCGCGCGCAGCCGCGGAACGCGGGGAGCACGGGGGCGGTGGCGATGCGAGCCCACCGGACTATGCCGGGAGCGACTCGGAGGAGGAGCGATTCAGCGCCGACGCCGAGTGGATGCCGCGCACAGTGATGATCGCCAAGAGCACATTGGTTTGGCTCGACCAGCTCGCCAAGCAGTATGCGCGAGACGTCACGAGGCTCGACCAGGTCCCCGACCAGGAACTCGACCGGCTCGCGGCATTCGGCGTCAACGCGCTGTGGCTGATCGGCGTGTGGGAGCGCAGCCCGGCCTCGCGCCGCATCAAGCAGCTCGCTGGCAACCCGGATGCCGCGGCGTCGGCCTACGCGGTGTTCGACTACGCCATCGCCGGCGAGCTCGGCGGCGAGGACGCGTGGCGCGGCTTGCGTGACCGCGCCGCGGCACGCGGCATCCGGCTCGCGAGCGACATGGTGCCGAACCACGTCGGGCTCGACTCGCGCTGGGTGGTGGAGCACCCGGAGTGGTTCCTGCAACGCAGCGACTGTCCCTACCCGGCTTATACGTTCGACGGCCCCGAGCTCTCGAGCGATGGCCGCGTCTCGCTGAAACTGGAAGACCACTATTGGGACAAGACCGATGCCGCGGTGGTGTTCAAGCGGACCGACCGCACGAGCGGCGACACGCGCTTCCTCTACCATGGCAACGACGGCACCAGCTTCCCGTGGAACGATACCGCCCAACTCGACTACTTGAACCCCGCCGCGCGCGAGGCGGTGATCCAGGCCATTCTGGCAGTGGCCCGCCGGTTCCCGATCATCCGCTTCGACGCCGCCATGACGCTGGCGAAGAAACACATCCAGCGGCTGTGGTTCCCCGAGCCCGGCAGCGGCGGCGCCATTCCCTCGCGCGCGGGACTCGGCGTGACGCGCGCGCAGTTCGACCGGCTCATGCCGCGCGAGTTCTGGCGCGAGGTCGTGGATCGCGTCGCGGCCGAAGCCCCCGGAACGCTGCTGCTGGCCGAGGCGTTCTGGCTCATGGAGGGCTATTTCGTCCGCACGCTCGGCATGCACCGCGTCTACAACAGCGCGTTCATGGTCATGCTGCGCGACGAGCGCAACGCCGACTACCGGCGCGTCCTGCGCAACACGCTCGAGTTCGACCCCGACATCCTGCAGCGCTGGGTCAACTTCTTGAACAACCCGGACGAGCGCACCGCGGTGGACCAGTTCGGCCGCGGTGAGAAGTACTTCGGGGTGTGCACACTCATGAGCACGCTGCCCGGCCTGCCCATGTTCGGCCACGGCCAGATCGAGGGCCACGAGGAGCGCTACGGCATGGAATTCCGCCGCGCACTCCGAACGGAGCCCGTGGATGAAGGCCTCGAGCGCGAGCACTGGCGGCGGCTGGTGCCGCTGCTGCACCGTCGCGCGCTGTTCGCGGGCGCGCGCGAGTTCCTGCTTTACGATTTCCGCGACCACGCGGGCCAGGTGAACGAGGACGTGTTCGCCTACTCCAACCACAACGTCGCCGGCGCGGCGCTGGTGCTTTACCACAACCGCTACGCCGAGGCACGCGGGACGATCCATGTCTCGGCGGCGTACGCCGAGAAGCACGCCGACGGTTCGCGCTCGCTGCGACAGCGCACACTCCTCGACGGCCTGGGGTTCGGGCAACTGGGCGACGACTCGTTGCTGCGCTGCCGCGACCAGGTGAGCGGCCATGAGTGCCTGTTCCGCGCGCGCACGCTGCGCGAACGCGGGCTGCGGGTGGAATTGGGCGGCTATGGTTCGCGCGTGCTGCTCGACTGGCGCGAGGTCGCGCGCGACAGCCGGCCGTGGGACGAGCTCGAGCACACGCTCGACGGCAACGCCGTCGCCGACCTCGAGGACGCGCTCTGGGAGCTGGCCGTGGCGCCTGCCCGGCAGGCAGTGGTGGACATGCTCCGCGGCCCGCTCGCGGGCGAAACCGCGGCACTGTGTCCGCGACTCACTCGCGCGCTCGACGCACTGCTCGGGCAGACGCAGCGCCTGTTGTCACTCGCCGCCGATCCCGCCCCCGAACACGGACGGCTGCGCGCGCGGCTCGAGGTACTGCTCGCGCTGCCCGCCGCGGGCGAGTTGCTTCACACGGCCCAGGATCGCGCGACTCCCGACGCGCTCCCCGCAGCCGAGCGCGGCGCGGACCTGATCTGGCTCGTGCTCGAGTGCTGCGGGCACGCGCTCGCACCCGACTTCGCCAGCGACGCGGGCGTGCGGCTCTACGACGCGCTGCGCCTGCGCGAGGCCGTCACCGACGCTACGCGCGAACAAGCGGCCGAGGGCGAGCAGGCCTGGCGGCTCGCCGCACGCGTGCGGGCGCTACTGGCGCATCCGGCCGCCCACGGAGCTGGCGGCCGCGACGACGCGTGGCTGCAGCTGCTCGCCGATGCCGACGCGCGCTGGGCGGCCGGGCTTTCCGCGGACGCCACGCCCGTGCAAGCTCCCGACTGGCTCGCCCTGCCCGCGCGGCTCGAATCGCGAATGCCCGCGCGCGCCTGAGCCCGGCCCGATGACGCTGGGCCATCCCGCGCACTTGTTCGGGAAACTCGGGGCGTCGCCCCCACGCTGGGCTGCGTGTGGCCGGAGCGATCTGCACGAGCGCGGTGTGCATCGCGCATGCCATCCGTGTAAGCGCTGTCGCCTGCCCGCGGCCGCAACCGCGCGCGCCGTGCAGTCTGCGAGTTTACTTGGAACAAACGAACGGCATCGGACTTGCCTTGTTAGGTGGACAGACAGATACCGAGCGCGCCACCTGCCGAGCGCGCCACCCACATCCCAACGCGAGGACATCTCCGATGCGACGCTTCCTGGTACTAGTGCTCTTCGCCGCCCTGGCCGCGGCGCTCACCAGTTGCTCGCGCATTCCCACGGCCCCCGGCGCCGACACCCAACTCGGACGTGACAGCGCCAATCAGGCCATCGGCAGGGTCGGCGACACGCCGCCGCCGATCGATGGTCTGGGCGGCCTCGTCAACTCCATCGCGCTCGTCGAGGGCCAGGGTGGCACGCTCACGACCGGCCGCTTCACGCTCGTGATCGACAAGAACTCGCTCACGATGCCGACGCGAATCACGATGATCCAGCGGGATCCCGAAGTCATGCAGGTGGAGTTCGAGATCACGCCGCCCGAGGCGAACCAATTCAAGACGCCCGTCCAGCTCGTGGCCGACTGCTCGAACGACCCGCTCGAGCATGTCATGGATGAGACCATGTACTGGTGGGATGGCGATTGGCTCGAAGCTCCTGCCACGTCGGTTTACCACGCCGCGCGCACGATCACGGCGCACGCCCATCAACTTTCGACCGGCAGGATTTCGCTCCGCGGCGAGGGCTCCGCAACGAAGCAGAAGAACTGAACGACGCCGCGACGTCCTGTCGAGAAGCCGCCGGCTCGCGAGAGCGGGCGGCTTTCTTGCCTGGCGAGCGAACACCCGCGAGCGCGATCAGCATGAACGCGTCTCCCGGAGCGGGCCCGGCTATCGCTTGACGATCTCGCCGTCGTCGCTCAAATCGAACTTGCCCGCGAGCGGCTCCTTCGGCAGTCCCGGCATGCGCATGATCTCGCCGGTGATCGGGATGATGAAGCCCGCGCCCGCCGCAAGCTGGATCTCGCGCACGGTGACCAGGAAGTCCTTCGGCCGCCCGAGCAGCGCCGGATTGTCCGACAGCGACTGCTGCGTCTTGGCGATGCAGATGGGGAGTTTGCCGAATCCCAGCTTCTCGAGCTGCTCGCGATCGCGCTTGGCGCGTGCCGTGTAGTCCACGGCCTGCGCGCCGTACATCTCGCGCGCCACCGTGCGGATCTTGTCCTCGATGCTGGCGTTCCAGTCGTAGAGCGGCTTGAAGTGCGGCTCGTTCGTCGCGACCTTGGCGCGCACCACCTCGGCGAGCTGTATGCAGCCCTGACCGCCCTCCACGAAACCCCGGCTCACCACCGCCTCGATTCCGAG
>JAYVCN010000304.1:0-2528 GCA_043749875.1 Candidatus Eiseniibacteriota bacterium
GCCGGTGGCCGAGTTCGATGAGACCGATAATTCGCGCAAGAACCCGGCCACCGGCGAGCGGCTGCTAAACGCCTGGGGCTATGCACCGCTCGCGTTCATGGCGCCGCGCATCGCCTACGCGGCCACCGCGACCGCCGCCGGGGCGCTGCGCGAGTTCCGCGACATGGTGCGTGCGCTGCACAAGGCGGGGATCGAGGTCGTTCTGGATGTGGTCTTCAATCATACCGGCGAGGGCAGTGGCCCCGCGCTCGCGCGCTCGTGGCGCGGACTCGACCGCGCCAGCTACTTCCTGCTCGACACGCATGGCAAGGACCTCGATTTCACCGGGTGCGGGCACACGTTCGCGTGTGCCAGGGCCCCGGCCGCCGACCTCATCTTGGAGGCGCTGCGATTCTGGGCGCGCGACATGCACGTGGACGGCTTTCGTTTCGATCTCGCCTCCACCCTCACCCGCGGCGAGCATGGCGAGCCGTTGGACAACCCGCCGCTCATCGAGCGCATCACCAGCGACCCGGTGCTCGCGCACTGCAAGCTGATCGCGGAGCCGTGGGACATCGGCCTCTACCAGGTCGGTCGATTCCCGCACAACGAGCGCTTCGCCGAGCTGAACGGGCGCTTCCGCGACGACGTGCGCGACTGGCTGCGCGGCGCGGCGCACGGGCCGGGTGCGCTGGCGACGCGGCTCGCCGGCTCGAGCGACCTGTACGCGCCGGCGCGCGGGCCCGGACACTCGGTGAACTTCATCACCTCGCACGACGGGTTCACGCTCGCCGACCTCGTGAGCTATGAGCACAAGCACAACGAGGCGAACGGCGAGGCGAATCGCGATGGCACGAACGACAATCGCAGCTGGAACGGCGGCGCAGAGGGCGACACCCCCGACCGCGCGGGGCGCGCGATGCGTGCGCGCCAGGCGCGCAATGCCGCCGTCCTGCTGCTGCTCTCGCGCGGGGCCCTGTTGTGGTTGTGGGGCGACGAGACGCTGCGCACCCAGCATGGCAACAACAACGCCTGGTGTCACGACGGTCCGGCGTGGTGGCGGGAATGGGACGACGTCAAACACCAGCGCACGTTCCTGCGCTTCGTGCGCGGGCTGCTGTCACTTCGGCGCGAACATGCGGTGTGGCGCGGGGGCGACTGGTTCGCCACGAACGGACCGGATCGCGTCGAATGGCATGGTCCCGCGCTGTCGCCGCCGCAGTGGGAACACGGCAACCTGCAGCTCACCATGCACATCCACAGCGAGGATGCGGCGGAGTTGCTGTTGCTCGCGAACGGCGGGAACGACGCGTGCGACTTCCTGCTCCCGGCCTCCGAGGTGGGTTCGAGCTGGCGGCTGGTCGCGGACACCGCCGCCGCGCCGCCCGCGGACTACACACCGCTCGACAAGGCGCCGCCGCTCGCGGAACCCAGGTCGCGGAATCTCGCGGCGCGCTCGTTGGTGCTGCTCGCGGCACGCTAGTCGCCCTGGTGCTCCGGGCGCAGCAGATCGAACACGCTCTTCACCGGATTGAACACGGTGATCGGCACCTCGACGAAGCGCGTGTGCCAGCGGGCCATGGCGCCGTTCCACAGTCCCGGCCGCTCGAGTGCCAGCAGCTCGCGCCCGCCATACGACTTGCGGGTGACGATGACGGCCGCGTCGTCCACGAAGCGCTCGAGCGCGTGCTGACTGCCAGCGGCGGCGCGCAGGGACGCGGCGAGGAACACCGGATTGAAGTGGGTGGCGCGCTGCACGATCGCCTGCTGAGCGGCCGCGCCCGGGTCCACCTGTGCCGTCTCGACGATCTGACGCGACACGCCCGCGGCATCGCGCACCCAGAACGGCCCACCACCCGGTTCGCCGGTGTTGGCGACCATGCCACACACGCGCAGCGGCCGGTCGAGGAGCGCGAGCACCTCGCGTGTGCTCATGCCGTCGGGGATCGCCAGCCCCAGCTCGCTCGCGGCGAACGCGCGGGCGCGCGCCATCGCACCGGGCTCGCCGCCGGCGATGGCGGCAACGAGCGCATGCAACTCCCCGCTCAGCTCCGCGACCAGTCCGACCAGCGCGCGGCTCCAACGTTCGGTGTCGCGCTTGAGCCGCGACACGGCGACGTTGTCGATGTTCTTGAGGAACACAAGGTCGCGCCCAGCTTCGCCCAGGTTCTGGAGCAGCGCGCCGTGGCCCGCTGGCCGGAACAACAAACGCCCGCGCTCGTCGCGAAACGGCCCGCCCGCGGGGTCGGCCGCGAGCGTGTCGGTGGAGGGGTGCTGTTCGCTGAAGCGCACCTGCCAGCCTCCGCCGAACTGCCTGATGAGCTCAGGCAGCCGCTCGCGCAGCAAGCGCTCGAACCCCATCCGATGCTCCGGCGACACCGTCACATCGAGTACGCGCTCGCCGTGCACATCGCTGGCCAGTGCGACCGCCTCGATCAGGTGCACCTCGAACGCCGCGCGTGCGACACCCGCCTCGCGGTGGAACCACAGCAGTCCCTTGGGCGCACGCGCCGCGTCAAGGCCGTCCGGCCCGAGGAACGCATCCAGTA
>JAYVCN010000305.1:0-3363 GCA_043749875.1 Candidatus Eiseniibacteriota bacterium
TGTTGGGAGACTTCCCGCCCAGTTCGAGCGTGATCTTCTTCAACGTGTCGGCCGCGGTGCGCATGAGGTGCTGGCCGACCTCGGTGGAACCGGTGAAGCTCAGCTTGTCCACGCCCGGGTGCTTGACCAATGCTTCACCCGCGATGCGACCCTTGCCCGAGAGGACATTGAACACGCCGGGCGGCAGGCCGGCCTCGAGCGCCAGCTCGGCGATGCGGATGGCGGTGAGCGGCGTCAACTCGGCCGGCTTGACGATGATGGTGTTGCCCGCGGCCAGCGCGGGCGCCACCTTCCAGCCCACCATGATCATCGGGAAGTTCCACGGGATGATCGCGCCCACAACACCGACGGGCTCGCGCAGCGTGTAGGTGAACCAGCCCGGATTCACCGACGTCGTGTCGCCGGTCAACTTGGTGGCCCAGCCGGAGAAGTAGTGAAAGCAGCGCGCCACCATGTCGATGTCGACGAAGCGCGATTCGAAGATGGGCTTGCCGTTGTCGAGCGTCTCCAGGCGCGCCAGCTCGTCGGCGTGCGCCAGCACCAGGTCGCCGAGCTTCCACAGCACGCGTGCGCGGTCGATGGGCTTCATCTTGGCCCACGGCCCCTCGAGCGCGGCGCGCGCGGCGCGGACGGCACGATCGACGTCCTCCGCTCCAGCCTCGGCGACGGTGGTGATGGGCTCCTCGGTCGCCGGGTTCACGGTGGTGAACGTGGCTCCGGATGCGGCGTCCACCGCCTCACCGTTGATGATGAGTCGGCCCGGTTTGACCGGGGCCAGCGTCTCAGACATCTCCAACCTCCCCGCGGGATGTGCCCCGGATGCGTGCGCGTTTGATCTGCTCGGCGTGATGCCGGTCGTGATCGGGCAGACCCCACAGCATGTCGCCGAATGCGTGCCCCCGCAGCCACACGTCGTCCGGCTGCGCGGGCACCTCGGCCAGGTGTCGCAACAGTTCCTCGCGCAACGAATCGAGCCGGCGCACGGCCTCGTCCCAAGTGTGCGCGCGCAACGGCGCCAGGTGCGTCTCGTTCACCGGCGCCATGGCGGGGTCGTGCATGCCGGCCCATGAATGCCGCTGGCCGGCGAGCGTGCGCCCGAATTCCTCGAGTCTCACTCTGTCACGCTCCGACAAGTGCAGCACGAGCTCGAACGTGCTCCACTTGCCGCGCGCGATCGGGCGCATCGCACTGGCGGAGGTCATGCCCTGGATCGCGGCCTTGACGCTGGCGCGGGCGCGCTGGAGCTCGAACAGCAGGTGTTCGCGCGCGGTGGCCGCGGCGCGCTGGGTGGCGAACGCCGGCGGCACGGCGTGGCGCGGCGCGGTCGCGCGGCGCGGCGGGGCCTTGGATGCCACCGTCCTCCGCTGCACGACCTTGCGCGCGACTGCCTTGCGCGGCGCCGTCTTGCGCGCGACGGCCTTCCGGGGCACCGCCTTGTGCGCGACAGCCTTCCGCGCGACTGCCTTCCGCGGCGCGGCCTTCCGCGCCGGCTTCGTGGCGCGCTTCCCGCGCGTTGCGGATTTCGGGCTACCCGGGCTGCCCGCGCGCGGCTTCGCCACGCCGCGCTTCACGCGCGGCTTCGCGTCGCGCGATTTCACCGCGCTCCGCTTCGGGCTGCCCTGCTTCGCCTGGCGTTTCCTTGCCGCGCGTGCCACGCGGATCCCCGTTCGGTCGGCCGACCCCGCTGAGTCCGGCGCCGTTTCATGCTTCGCCGGAGCCTCGGCTCCGGGCGGCTCCCGCGCGCGACGATCGCGAGCGCGAGCTCAGTTGCATCAGCTTGCGACGGTACTCTCCGCCGCGGCGTATTCATACACTCCGCGACCGCTCTTCCTGCCGAGCCGGCCAGCTGCCACATATTGCTCCATGAGCGGGCACGGCCTGAACTTCTCGCCCAGCGTCCGGTGGAGGAAGCGCAGAATCGACAACCGCGTGTCGAGCCCCACCAGATCCACCAGCTCGAACGGACCCATCGGGTGATTCAAACCGAGCTTGAGGGCCTTGTCGATGTCGGCCGCGCTCGCCACGCCCTCCTGTAGCATGAAGAACGCCTCGTTGCCAATCATGGCATTGATCCGGCTGGTGACGAACCCGGGCGACTCGCGCACCGTGACACATTCCTTGCCCATGCGCTGGCCCACCTCCTCGCAGGCCAGCAGAGTCGGCCCACTCGTCTCGAGCGCGCGCACGATCTCGAGCAGCTGCATACGGTGCACCGGATTGAAAAAATGGAGCCCCACCACCTGGGGCGCACGCCGCGTGGCGGCGGCCATCTCGGTGATGCTGAGCGATGAGGTGTTGGAAGCAAGAATCGCGTGCGCGGGCGCCACCCGGTCGAGCTGCGCGAACAGTTCGACCTTGAGCTCGATGCGCTCCGGCACCGCCTCGATCACCAGGTCGGCGTTGCGTGCCGCCTCATCGAGCGAGCCGACCGCACGCAGCCGTTTACGCGCGTCGAGCGCGTCGCTGTCGGTCACGCGACCCGTCGCCACACCCTTCTCGAGCAGGGCGCTCACCTGATTGGTGGCACTTTCCAGCTGTTCGCGGTTCGAATCCTGGAGCAGCGTCTGGTAGCCGCCGAGCGCCGCCACGTAGGCGATGCCGCGACCCATGATGCCCGCACCCAGCACCGCGATGGTCTGGACGCTCACGCCGTTCCCCCGGACCGTGGCACGAACTTCCAAGCCAGCGGCAATACGCCCGCGGCGAGCAGCGCCTTGGCGATGTCGCCCGGGAGGAACGGCAGCAGGCCGGCCGAGAGCAACGCGCTGCCGGGCACGTAGCGCGACAGTTGCGCCAAGCCGAGCATGAAGATGATGACGCTGCCCGCGAGCATGGTGAAGAACATGGTGACGGGCTTCCTGTCCCAGGCGCACTCCGCGAGCGCACCGGTGAGGGCGGCGGCGAACGGGAACGCCATCAGGTAGCCGCCCGTGGGGCCAGCGAGCCTGGCCAGGCCGGCGGCGCCGCCGGCGAAGAACGGCAGGCCGCAGGCACCCTCGAGCAGATACAACAATTGCGCCATGAATGCGCGACGCGGCCCGAGCACGACGCCGCAGAGCAGCACGGCGAACGTCTGCCCGGTGATCGGCACCGGCGTCCATGGCAGCCGGATCGCGAGCTGCGCGGCACCCGCGGTGACAAGCGAGGCGGCGACCACGAGCAGGACATTCATGAGCGCACCGGAACGCGGTATCGCGACCTCGGCGAACGTGAGCGGGCGGGCGACGGACATGGGCGGGGTCCTCGGGCGGTAGCTGTGAGTGGAGCAATGCGTGGCCGCGCGCGATCCCGGGGCTCAAGGTCGCGGAGACGGGGCGGATCCAGTTGGGCGGAAGGATACCGGAGTCCGCGCGCGGGCGGCAA
>JAYVCN010000306.1:0-2843 GCA_043749875.1 Candidatus Eiseniibacteriota bacterium
ATCCTCGCCGTCGCGGCCTCTATGCTCACGGCGACGTACTTCATGCTGCGCGACGGCGTCGAGTACCAGGACCTCGGACCCGACCACTTCGATCGCAGAGACCGTACCAAGGTGATCCACCGGCTGGTCCGACGTCTGCAGGACCTCGGCTGTGCCGTCCAGATCTCTCACCACGCCGCTTGACTGGCCCGAACTCGATTCGTTCATAGCTTCCTACTAGAAGGGTCGATGCAATCGCAACGACCAGGTGAGCTTGGAATCCGGGTCCGAGAGGTCGCGTGCCACGTACAGCCGCAGGTCGTCCTCGCTCGTGGCCACGCCGAAGCCGCCATCGGTGGCGAAGTGCTGGTGTGCGACGTCCCAGCGGTTGCCGGGGTTGTCCCACGCCGTGCCGGTGTCGAGGAACGCGATGGCGTGCAGCCCGGCCTCGAACCCGGCGCCGCGCAGCGCCCATAGGCCGAGCGTGTACTCGGCCTGTGCGGCGGCCAGCTGGCTGCCCTGGAACGCGTTCAATGCATGGGCGCGCAGGCCGTCAACGCCGCCAAGACCGAAGCGCTTCTGCAGCGGCAGCGCGCCATCCGTGCAGGTGCCGACCACGGCGCGCAGCGAGAGCGAGGTGGCGGGGGTGAGCCGGAGCACGCTGCGCACGTCGCCCAGCACGCGCAGGTAGCTCCAGTCGCCGCCCAGCTCGCCGCCCGCGCGCTCCATCTCGATCCAGTGGTAAAGACCGGCGCGCGTGGAGCTGGAACGCTGCGCCAGCCGCTCGAGCCGCACCAGCACGCTGTGCGTCTCGCCGTCGTCGATGGCCGGATTCGGGCGCAGCGGACGGTCCAGCCGGTACCACGAACGCACGTCATCGTTCACGTCGAGTGAGCGGTATTGGTCGCGGCGCGCATGCAGGCTGACGGTGGAGAAGTCCGGCACGCGCCACGACACGTATACGCCACTGCCCTCGCGCTCGTAGTAGTCGCGGTAATCCGTGCGCGCGAGCAGCAACGCCAGCGAGTTCTCGACGTCGTCCACCTGCTGCAGCTCGGGGTGGTCGGTGCGCCGCACCATGCTGAAGCCGAACACGAATCGCGCCGTGGGCAACAGCGGCTGTTCGAGCTGAACGCCGTAGAGCGTGCGCTTGCGCCCGGTGGCGTATTCGAAGCGCGCACCGAGCCGCGGGTACATGGTGCGCGGACGTTGCGCCTGGTAGTGGACGCCGTAGCGGAGCAGGTCGACGCGGTTGTAGTCGACGACCGCATCGAGATCCTCGGCGTGCCCGTGCTGTTCGTGGTCCCAGGCGTCGGGATGGTCGAGCAGGTGGTCACCCATGGGGGCGGCCAACCACTCGGTCTCGGTCTGGAAGTTGAGTTTGACCGGCGGAAAGACGACCAGCGGCTCGTGCCCGGTGCTGTCGAAGAACTGGATCGATGGCGTGTACGACAGGCTGTCGTCGGTGACCGAGCGCGGCATCGGGGTGGTCGTCCCGGCCGGACGGAACGTGAGGCTGTCGCGCACGGCGAAGGCGTCCGCGGCGGAGACGCCCGGCGCCCTGGCATGAGCAGGCCCGGTCGCGGCCGAGAGCAGCATGGCGGCGAGCAGGGCAAACGTGGGAAGGCGAAGGGAATGCACGGTGCCTCCGGGGGTATCGGGGTTCGCCCGGGACTCAAGGCAAGCCGTGTACCACCATACGCTCGCGCGCGGAGCGTGCAACTTGGCGCGGAGCGAGAGGTTGCGCAGGCAACCTGGGGCGCACGCCCAAGTGATGTGTTGCGAGCGCGCCACGCGCAGTGGCGGGGATGCGCCCGGGCCGCCCTACCGCCGCGCGATCCCGTACTTGCGCATCTTTCGGTGCAGGTTCGTGCGGTCGATGCCGAGGCCCGCGGCCGCCTGCGTCACGTTCCAGTCGGCGGATTCGAGCGCGCGGCGGATCGAGTCGATCTCGCTGCGCGCCACCTTGCCCTTCAAGCCCGCGTCCTCGCCCTCCTCGGGCGGGGTCTCGAGCCACGGGTTCAAGTCCGCCGCGGTGATGGCGTCGCCGCTCACCAGCACCACGGCGCGCTCCATCAGGTTGCGCATCTCACGTACATTTCCGGGCCAGTGGTACTCCTCGAGCAGCTCACGTGCGTCGTCCGACAACGACATCGGCGTGCGCGTCTCTGCTTCACAGAAGCGAGCCAGGAAGTAGCTCGCGAGCCGCCCCACGTCCGACTTGCGCTCGCGCAGCGGCGGCACCACCAGCGGCAGTACGTTCAGGCGGAAGTACAGGTCCTCGCGGAAATCGCCGGCTTTTACCGCAGCGGCCAGGTCTTTATTCGTCGCCGCCACCAGGCGCACGTCGACCTTGGACGTGCGCGTGCCGCCGACACGTTCGATCTCACCGGTCTCGATCGCACGCAACAGTTTCGCCTGCGCATCGAGTGCGAGGTCGCCGACCTCGTCCAGGAACAGCGTCCCGCCGTCCGCAAGTTCGAGCCGGCCCTTCTTCGTGGTCACGGCGCCGGTGAACGCGCCCTTCTCGTAGCCGAACAGCTCACTCTCGAGCAGGTCTTTCGGGATCGCGGCGCAGTTGAGTTTCACGAACGGGCCCGCGGCGCGCTTGGACAGACCGTGGATGGCGAGTGCAGCGAGCTCCTTGCCGGCGCCGTTCTCGCCGGTGATGAGCACGCGTCCGTTACTGGGTGCCACGCGGCGGATCTGCTCGCGCAGCCGCTCCACGGCGGGGCACTGGCCGATGATCCCGAGTGTGGCGGCGGCATCGGAGCTCTCGGCGCCTCCGGCGCCGGCATTGGCGCCAGCCGCGACGGCTTCGCCGACGCCCCGCCGCAACCGCGTCAGCTTCACCGCTTCGCGCA
>JAYVCN010000307.1:0-4507 GCA_043749875.1 Candidatus Eiseniibacteriota bacterium
TCAGCGAACCGCTGCCGCCGGCCCTGGACGCGGCTCGTCTGACAGACGCGCACGAGCAGGCGCTGCTCGCTGCCACCGAGCTGGCACGCGGACGGACGACGGCCCGCTGGGAGAAGCGCGACTACGCCGCGATCCTGCCCGAGCTGCTCGGCATGGGCGACGCCATCCACGGCTTCTTCGACCACGTCATGGTGAACGTGGACGACGCCGCGCTGCGCATGAACCGCCTGCGGCTGCTCGCCGACGTGCGCGAGCTGTTCCTGCGCGGCTGGGACCTGTCGAAGGTGGTGGTCGAGGGCGACAAGAGCTAGCGCAGACGCCGCCCGTTACTCGACGCGCACCAGCCGCTGTGTGGCAGCATGACCCGCCGCGGTCAGCCGCAGCGTGTAAACGCCGGGCGCGAACCTCGCCACCTCGTCGAGCTGCAACAGCTGTGACCCGCCGTTCGAGTACAGCGCACGCACCAGCAGCCGTCGGCCGGCTGCGTCGAACAGGTCCAGCCTCGCAGGGCCCGCGGGCGCGCTGAAGCGTAGCGACAGCGTGCTGCCCCGAAGCGGGTTCGGGGCAGGCGGCGCGAGCATCAGGCCGTCACGCTGGCCCTCCGGCCCCACGCCGAGCGTGCCGTTCGCGAGCCGGCGCACGCGCAGCACGCCCGCCTCCAGCCACTCCACCAGCGGGGTGCTCGTGTTGCCGAGAAACCACGCCACGGGCTCCTCGTTCGCGGGACTGGTCGCGAACGGGTCTCCGAGGAGTGGTTCACCTGGCCAAGGAGTGCCGGCACCATCCACGCGCAGGATGTTGACGTCGCTCTGGCCCGCGTTGTCATACGACCACGCCAATCGCTGCCCCCCCGCGCCGTCGGAGACGACGCGCGTGTTGGCCGTCGAGGTCGGCGGGGTCATGAGCAGGCGGCCGGCCGACTCCGCCCACCGCTGCGTCCCGGTCGAGCTGAGCCGTGCGCAACGGATGTCGACGCCGCCCCAGGTGACGAACACGTCGCCCGAGCTGGCCGGGACGAAGTCCGCGTGTGGGGGCGTGGTGGTGGCGATGACGACCCCGGTCGCCCCCCACGACAGCGTCGCATTGTTCTCGATCTGCTGGCCCGCGACCTGCGACGCGATGCTGTTGTCACGCCACGCCAGCCACAGCCCGCCCGCCGGTGTCGGCGCCGAGCCAACGATGCGGACCCCTGGCGTGATGGGTGTGATGCGTGCGCCATTAGTGGTCCAGGGTGCCCCGGCCACGCCCGCGGGCGTGAGTCGCATGACGTAAAGCGGGACCGTCGACGGGGTGCGGCTGTCGGCCCAAACGACGTAGGCGCCTCCAAGGCCATCCTCGTGCAAGGCGTGCAGCCGCTGGATCCCGATCGCTGCGCAGACATTGCGCCCGGTGGCTGAGCCGGAGGGCGTCCACCGCGGCGCGCCGAAGTCGTCGAAGTGCTGCGCCTCGATGTCCGGATTGGAGGTGCCCTTGTTCTCCTCCCAAGCGACGTAGCAGCCGCCGAGTCCGTCACCGACCACCATGGCATAACTGGCGACAGAGGAGACGACGATGCCGGTGTCGGAGAACGTGGACGGGATGTCGCCCTGGGCATCGAAGCGGACGAGCCGTAGCGCGAAGAACTGCGATGTCGAGTCCATCGGGTTCGCGCCGAACCAGATGATCGCGGCGCCGCCCACACCGTCGGGCGCCGCCCAGATGTTGTTCACTCTAGTTCCACTGCGCGCGATGGCGCGGGCCCTGGCGCTGAATCCCGGGGCGTACGCGCCGTCTGCGAACACGTGCTGGGCGTAAAGCGCCGAGCCGGCCTGCGCCCCCTGGAACACGGCCCAAACTCCGCCGGCGCCATCCCCGAACGTCCGGTAGACGGCAGGCTGCTGCGAGACGGGGAACGGCGAGAGCGCCACGCCTTGGGGCATGGCGATCTGGGCAGTGGCGGGTCGAGCGAGTGCAAGGATGCCGAGCAGCAGGTGTGGGAGCGTGCGGCGCACGGGGGGAACCTCCAAGAAGGGATTCTGCCGTGCCCGGGCTCTGGACTCCAGCGATAACCGCATCGCCACCGCGAACGGGTCAGAGTTTGCGTGGTGTCGACCAAGGGTCAGCAACATCCAACTCCGGATTCCCGGCCTGATCGGGCAATTGGGACATTCTGCACGGGGGCCGCTTGCCGGGGTCGAGCCGGGGCGGCTATGTTGCCCGCCGGCTGTCTCCATGCCGCACCCCGCCCCCGGGAGGGATCCATGGCGCTTCGCGAGAAGGCCGAGATCGTCGATGCCGACGGCCTGCGCCGCATCGTCACCCGCATCGCGCATGAGATCGTCGAGCGCAACAAGGGGGTGGACGATCTGGTGCTGGTGGGCATCCGCCGTCGCGGGGTGCCGCTGGCGAGCCGCATCGCCGAGAAGATCAAGGAGTTCGAGGGCCGGGCCCCGGCCGAGGGCAGCCTCGACATCACGCTCTACCGCGACGACCTGTCCACGGTCGCGAATCATCCGGTCGTGGGCACCACCGAGATCCCGGTGGACATCAATGGCAAGGTCGCGGTGCTCATTGACGACGTGCTCTACACGGGGCGCACGGTGCGCGCGGCGATGGACGCGTTGATCGACTTCGGGCGACCGCGCACGATCCAGCTGGCGGTGGTCATCGACCGCGGGCACCGCGAGCTGCCCATCCGCGCCGATTTTGTGGGCAAGAACGTGCCGACCTCGAAGCGCGAGGTCATCGGCGTGAAGCTGCTGGAGATCGATGGCGTGGACAGCGTGGTGATCAAGGAGATGGACGAGTAACTCTCGGTTCGGGCTCTTCTGCGATATCCGGGTAGTACCGCGGGACGGGCGGGGCGCTATCCTCGACGGGGCCCGTCGCTGCGCTCTCGCCGCCTGCGGCGCGGCCGCCTCGCTGAAGTCAGGGCGAGGGCGTGACCAAGAACCTCGAGGCATTCCTAGTGCAGAACTGTAGCTCTCATGGCGCCGAAGAATCTTCTGGCATTCTGGCACTCGTGCTATGCATTATTCTCTTGAATCGCTATTTTGTGAGAAGCATCATCTATGCACACCCGGAGGTGATGCCATGCTCGACGACCTTGATGCCATCGACCGCAGATTGCTGGAGATCCTCCAGAAGGACGGCCGCACGTCGAATGCGGACCTGGCCCGCGCCGTGAAGATGGCGCCGAGCGCCGTGTTCGAGCGCGTGCGCCGGCTCGAACGCGACGGCGTCATCCGCGGCTACGGCGCGCAGCTCGATCCGCGCGCCATCGACCGCTCGCTGCTCGCGTTCGTGCTGGTGCGCAGCGACGAGCACCCGGGCGAGATCTCGACCGGAGAATCGCTCGCGGCCGAGTCCGAGGTGCTCGAGGTGCATCACGTCGCGGGCCAGGACAGCTACCTGGTGAAGGTGCGGGTCAAAGATCCTGAAGCACTCGGGCGGCTGCTGCGCGAACGCTTCGGCGCCATCAGCACCGTGCGCTCGACGCAGAGCACCATCGCGCTCGAGACCTTGAAAGAGCATTGGGCGATACCGGTGGATCCCGCGCCGCTCAAGGAGAAGCTGCGTGCCTGAGCTGCGGGCACGGCACGAGCGCCTGCAGATGGCGCTGTCGTTCGCGTGTATCTGGCTCATCTGGGGCTCGACGTTCCTCGTCATCCGCTACGCCATCGCGGACATCCCGCCACTGCTCATGTGCGGGCTGCGCCTCGCGCTAGCGGGTGCGCTGCTTTTGGGCTGGGCGGCGGCCACCGGCGCGCACTGGCCGCGCGGCGTCGAGTGGCGGAACGCCGCGCTCGTGGGAGTCCTGCTGCCCGGCATCGGCAACGCCGCGGTCACCATCGGCGTGGCGCATGTGCCGTCCGGTCTCGTGGCGCTGCTGGTCTCGACCATCCCGCTGTGGATGGCGCTGCTCGCTTCCTTCGGCCGCGACGCCGCGCCGCCCGGAAAGCAGGCCCTGCTCGGACTCGTGCTCGGCTTCGCGGGCATCGCGCTGCTGCTCGGCCCCGGCGTCGCCGGCCACCACGATGCGCCGATCCAGCCCGGGTGGGCGCTCATTCCGGTGTTCGGTTCACTGTCGTGGGCGTGGGGCTCGCTGTGGTCGCGACGCGCGGCCATGCCAGCCTCGCCGCTCATGTCCACGGCCGTCGGGCTCGCGGCCGCTGGCCTGGTACTGGTGCTGCTCGCGGCCGGTGTAGGCGACTTCGGCCGCTGGAACATCGCGGCCACGCGCCCCTCGGCGTGGGCGGCGCTCGTCTACCTGGCTGTGTTCGGCTCGGTGTTCGGCTTCGGGGCCTACCTGTTCCTGCTGCGGCGGGTCGCGCCCTCGATCGTGGCGACCTACGCATTCGTGAACCCGGTGGTGGCCATCGCGCTCGGCTGGACCCTCGGCGGCGAGTCGCTGACCCCGCGCACGCTCACCGCGGCCGCCGTGGTCCTGGCCGCGGTCATGATCATCACCACCGCGCGGCCGGCGGCCCGGGGCGCCGCGGCCCCCGCGGGCGCGGGCGCGGTGCCC